>DPRG01000020.1 GCA_003538775.1 Thermotogae bacterium | reverse complement strand
AACCATTGTGGGATGGAAACTCAACGCCGTGCCTTGTGCTCGGCTTTTTTATTGGTTTGATCTGAACCTTTGTAGTACGGAAAAAGATTAACTTGATTGAACCATCGTGGAATGAGAAGAGAAAGCTCCGGCTGGTTCTGTTGGAACGGATTCTCATAAATCCAAAAAAGTCCGTGTGGGATAAGATAATCATCCTGTTTTTCAAAATCTACCTCATTATCCCGCGTTTATGGCTTCTTTGAAACCATAGCATAAAAAGTGTGCATATAATTATGGACCACTGAGGTTAACCTCAGGATTCTTAAATCACCAAATTTTGAGAGGAGGCGAAAGTATGAAAAAACTGCTACTTCTGGTGGTGGCACTTTTCGCTTGCGTTTACAGCTTCGCAGGGGAAAGAATAGGGTCCCCGAATGTGGATGAGCTTCTTTCAAGCGCCTCGACAGAAGCCATCACTAACATGATGGAAAAGATCCTTGGCGAAAACTGGTTAGAAAGCGACAGCAGAGTTTCTTATTTCTCTTTGGAAGCATCCAAGGAAGTCATATTTTCCGCAGCCGTTGAAGCGGGCATACTTCTGGGAGCCATCCCCATGGTCTCTGATTACGAAGGCGGAGTGATTGTTCTGACTACCTCTCCTAACCAGGCGTTGAGCGGTTCTGTCTTTTACACTTTACATATCGAAGAAGTGACTTTTGGAGAAGTTTCGCAATCTTTTGTGACCATGAGAACCAAGTATCTATATTTCAGCAAATACTCAGGATGGAACACAGACTCGTCGAGTGGATCTATTTTTCACAAGCTTTTCGCGGTGACTTTCTCGCTTCTCTTCCAAGTCAAAAAATTCAGCTACGAACTCAGTGAAGCAGTTATAAACAACCCCGAAGAGACCTTAAAAAGACTGGAAGATTTTCTTAAAAACACCGAAACTGAAGAAAACGGTACTAAAAACGAATCTTCTCCATAAATCAAATCTTGAAAATCGGAGGTGGTGTCTGTGCCTGATTTGGAAAAAGAAGGGAAAACAACTAACGAGCCTGAAAATCCGCTTGTGCTGTTTGACAAACGTCTGAAAACGCTGATGCTTCTCACTTCGATTATCCTCGCAACACTGGGTGTTCTCATCGCTCTAAACGCCATTTCGGGTTTTTATCATGAAAAGTTTATATCATCAGGGCTTCCCGCAAACTTCGCCAGCAAACTGGAGGAATTAGTAAATTCCGGTGACTACGAGGGCGCTAATCTCATGGTTTTGAACCTTCTCAGAAATCATCCAGACAACACGCAACTGTACGATGAATATGTAAAATTTCTCGAGCATCTGATCAGGATCAACGATATTACCAGGGTACGCAATATTTTGAACGACTCCACAGTCATC
Source organism: Thermotogae bacterium (assembly GCA_003538775.1). Classification (GTDB taxonomy): domain Bacteria; phylum Thermotogota; class Thermotogae; order UBA12178; family UBA12178; genus UBA12178. The sequence goes on along the minus strand of DPRG01000020.1, from coordinate 16,638 downwards.
ATTACAAAGTTACTTTCAGAAGTTCCTGATCAACACTTCAACAACGTGTACAGATTCGCAAGTGCTGTACAGGAAGCCTCCGAAAAACATCTGAAACAATTGTACGAAGTGGCTGCTACGTGGGAAGCAAACGGAGAACATGAAAGTGTCGATAACCTTGTAAACGGATACGTTTACGAGATCACTTCAAATCAAAAAGTGTGCATAAAGTTTCTGGAGTTGTTGCATGATAGGCTCGAAACTCTTGCCTCAAGCGCAACACCCACACAAACTCTTGATCTGGCATATTCCACATTCGACTCCGCCGTATCACTTGTAGATGGTTTAAAAAACCGCTACCCCGTTGCGGACTACCAAGAAATAGACCTCATCATCGCTGAAATGGCGGGATATTTGAATGATATCGAGTATCAATATGGAGCTGTCGTTGCAAGCGAAACTACCATATCACTGCGAAAAATGAGCGAGGAAATCAGCAAATTGGAAGCACTTGACGATGAAACCTACGCGAGAGGTCAGCTTCTTCTCATTCAAGCCCATGAACAACTACAGAATATGTTTATCCATCCCGATCAAAAGAAAGATTTACTCAAGGAAATCTCAAACCTTCAGGATTTGATCGTCGAGAAGAAATCCCTTGACAGCAAAAGCAAAATCAAAGAGTACAACCGGTGGGCGTTCAATATGTTGAAGACGATAGACCCTGAAAAGGTTAGAAAGGATGGCTATTTGAACTTATACGCTAACTTTCTTGGAGAAATCGATAAAAACTATTTGTATCCAGAAGTGGCGATTTACTACGATCACTTGATGTCAAAACTCATCGAAAAGATGAGAACCGAGGAGATCGAAAAATTCGTGGAAAAGATGCTCTCTCAAGAAAAGAGACAACCCTGAGTATAAAGGTTAACACCATACAAGAAAGGAGGTTATGTCAGATGAGGAGATTCATCTTGATCTTCACCCTGGTTCTTCTGTTGCTTTTATCAGTATCCGGTTTCTCAATGTCGAACGCTTCTCACGCGTACACCAGCAGGGAAATTTTGAAGATGATGTTTGGAGAAGCTCCTTCCACAAGAGACTTGATGAATTTGCACAGATTTTTGGATGTAGCACCGGGTAGATCGTACGTTGGTGGGGCTTACCACAGATACTTCTTGGAACACGATGCTCTGATAATGGTTTTGACTCGCGACAATATTATGACTTACCACAGATACTTCTGGAGACTCGATGCTGAAGGTATACGCCTGGCCGTATCAAATATTACAAAAGATCAAAGTCGGGTTGTCGCATCAATCCCTGACCTTCAGGATTCAAAAACTCCAACAGGAGTACCGAAGAGTGGATTCATCCTCGACCGGAAAACCATGCTGAGGTATTATCTGAAAACCTCGATCAAACCACTTTTGAAACTGGGACTCTTGTACGGCGTGTTTGATTTCACCTGGCGTCTCATGGAAGGGCAGAGTATTAAAGAGGCTTTCATAGGAACCGCGGCAACCACCTCGATCTATCTGGGAAGCTCGGTGGGTATTTCATACCTCGCGTTTCGATTCGTGCCCGCTTCAATTGTAAGATCTCCATCAGTGTTCGCTATGTTCTCAAGGGTCTTAGGTCCCACAACTTTGTTCGTTGCGGATTTTGTATACAGATATTGGGAAAGCGGATCATTCAAAGAAGCCCTCTTATCGCCTAAAACAGCTGTCATGGGGGCACTTGCTGCCGCCATGCTTGTCAATCCATTAGTAGCGACTGTGGTGACCGTGGGAGGAATAGTTTACGGCGCCGCCTACGCTCTGAACAACTATTTCTTTAACCGTGTTGTCTACAACAAAAAATATGAAGCCTTCGAATCAACGATGCTTGACTCACTCCAAAGAAAAGCACAAAGAGCTGTTGAGCTTGGAATGTAAACGCCGGAAAGAGGTTAAACAACGCGATTTACTTTTTTTAAGGAGGTGAGCAGAGATGACAGAAGTTCTTCTTGTCATTTTGATGTTGTTGATCACCTGGCATGTATTTGACCATATAAGATTAGAAGCCAAGTTAAAGAAGCTTAAGATGGATGAGGAAGATCAAGAAAGGGATCTTCAATGACGATATCACATGGATCGATACCCGTGATTCTGGCCGCAATGAGCGTGGGTGAAACCATATTGCTTGCCTTGTTTTTGTCCCTGATCGTAACGTTCGCCTTCTCATTAATTAGAAATATATTCAGTAGTGAGTCTTCAAAAGAGGATATCGACAGTTTAAAACTATTATCCGAACTCAATATAGAACCAGAAGAAGAAGAAAAATACGCGGAATACGATTACAACGAAGATGAAGAATACAAAATAGAGGAAGAACTAAATATCCAACCAGATATGGATGAAATAGAAGATTTAATCAACTATAAAGCCAACCCTCGAATCATCGCACACAAGGATCCTCTTATGATAAGAAAGGAAATAGAAAAGACCAGGGACTACATAAAAGAATTGAACTACGCCATCAAACGGGTGAAGGTACGCATAGGTGTTCTGAAAGGTATCCTCGCTCAGCTCAAGTCCAAAAAAGCGAGCGCAAAGTCCCAGATCAAGATCATGAAACTCGGTCTGAAAGAAATCGATCTTATAGAACGCAACGATATCATCACAAGAATATTCAACCGCTTCTCGCACCGTTCAAAAAAGAAATAACTGAGAAACTTCCACATCTCGTTAACGGAGAATAGCGTCCACAACGTCTCTTTCCAAGATGATATTTCTTCCGTCTGCTCGGGCCGCCTCCACCGCAAGTTTCAAGATATTTTCAAGCTCTCTGAAATTGCCCGAAAAATTCAAAGACTCGATACGTTCTATCGCTCTCAAACTTATCTTTTTGATTTTTTTGCCTGGGTTCACGCTCTCACGTGTGAGCACGTGACTTATCAAAAACCGCAGATCTTGCCGTCTTTGATCAAGCCCGGGCACCCTGATTCTGAAATCGAAACGGTAGTAAAGGTCGGCCCTAAATTCTCCCGATTTAATCATTGCCTCCACATCTCTGTTGGTCGCCGCTATGACCAACGTGGGCGCGTGTGGAGGTTCTTCACCATAGTTAGAAGGTATGATCTTGTGATCATCGAGATAAGCGAGGAGTTTCGTCTGTACGTTCAAAGGCGCGTCTCCAACCTCGTCCAAAAACACCACGCCGCCGACGTTCTTTGCAAAAGCTCCGCACGAATCCTTAGCACCCGTGTAACTTCCTTCGATAACTCCAAAAAGTTCAACATCCATAGTGGATTTATCCATATTAACCAGAGGCAGATGATGGAAATATTCATTAAAAGATACGTTTTGCCCGTAAAGTTCTTTTACAAACTTCTCCGCGATGAAGCGCGCTATGAGAGTTTTACCAGCGCCCGAAGGGCCCGTTATCAAAATAGAAGGGAAGTGGACATTCTTGAAGGCTTCTCTCAATTCTCTAAAAATTTCTTTCACATTCTTCCGCGCTCTATCCTCGCTTCTGGCCTCATCACGGAGATCGTCGAATTCTTTCTTTTTTCTTTTGGCTCTTTTAGCACTTTCTATGACTTTTGCAACCACAGCTCTCAACTGCTTCAGCAAATTCTTAGCCGACGGATCGAAGAAAAGGCTCATGTAGGTTCGTTCCAGTTCACCTGATTCTCCAAATGGAAACTTCCAGTCTACTGGTTTGTAAAGCTCTCGCTCGTCCTTCAGATTGTACAGAACATACCTGATAGCTTCCTTCAAAAGGTTTTCCAATTTACCAAGCTCTTCGTACTCCGGGCGCTCCAACTTATCTTCAAAGAGAATCCCCACAACGTTGAATCTTACAACAGCGTCAAGAGCGATAGTTGTGAAGCTATCTGACAAAAGAAGTATTAAAATGGAAGAAGAATCCTTTATGTTGAAAGGCGGAGTTATCAAGATATGCGCGCTTTCTACCTGGGCTTTAAGCTCCACATTTTCGAATTCCGAATACTTTTCTTTCAACGCTTTTAAAACATCCTCGATTCTTTTGTAAACCTCAGAATCTTCTGGAATCGCCTTAGTACCTATGATTATCCTTTCACCTTGTTCTTTCTTTTTTCTTGCCATCTCTTAAACCCCTCCAGATGGGATGAAGTAATCCCTTCAGGTCTTCTATATTTTCAACTTGAACACGATTCAGAGTCCAGCGTAGAACTTTGTCAAAAGATTCGTTTTCACACTTATTCATAAACTCCTCTTTGTTTTCTCCAATCAACCTGCGAATGTTGTTTCGCAGAATATACAACCTTTTTGGTCTGCCTTTGGGAATAAAAGCGGAAAAGGGATAAACTGTTCCATCTGGAAGCTCAACGCCCAGTTCCATAGAAAAACGCCTGTTGATGTTTTGCGCGATCACACCAAGTTCTTCCGGTTTCTGGATATCTTCAAAAGGAAAGAACCCATTCAGTACTTCATTTAAAGCATCGCACACCGATTTGAGTGTGGGAGCAACCCTGTCTGTAGGCCTCATCAAGGAGGGAACCGCAAAATACCCGTTTAACGTCTTCAGCACTCTCACCGCTATCTTCACATCTCGTCCAATATGTGGTTGATTCCACAGGGGTTCTTCTTTAACATCCAGTATTGTGCGAGAGGTTTCCTCAACCTCTTCTTCCGGAGGTTCATCCTCGAATACTTCTTCTTCATCCTCCTCGTTTAAAGGAAGGATTTCTTCGAGATCATAGGAAAATTCACGGAACATTCGTCTTTTTCGAGCTTTCTGCTGTTCTCGACGTCTATCCTGATCTCTTTCAGGCATTCAAATCACCTCCAAAGTAAAACCGGGCCAGTGGGCCGATGGCAGTACCTTCCTCTTCTTCGCTGAAGACATTCTTATCCCACTCGAATATCAGAACATCGAGAAGGTCTCTGCCAATCTCTCTTCGTAGCTGTCTGACATGTGAGGATATGTTAAAGGGTTTCTTCAAACTGTCGTACGCATCACAGAGCGCCTTGAAAAACAGCTCCAGATGAACAAGCAGCACATCTATATGATCTGTAACCTTATTCGCTCCTTCATTCGCCTCTGATCCCATGAGTTCTTCTATGTAGATCCCGTCCAGCAGTTCCATGTATCTGACAAAATCCCTTCTTTTTAAGACATCCGCCCACTGTTCTTCGGACAGTCTTTCTATTCTATCACCTTTCTTCACATACGGCCAGAAAAAGTGCTGCGCAACCTTTTGCATGTTGAATCCCGCCTGACCCGTGTGGAAGGTCTGCATGGAAAGCTGCGTACCCCTTTCACCTATGGAATGCGCAGATGAGATACCAACATATTCCCCCGACTTAAACGACTTTCCTGTGCTTGGTGATTTACCCAGAGCTTTCTGGCATATCTCAGTATAAGTGCACTGAACAGGTGAAAAGAGAAGAATAGAATCGCCTTCTTCCTTAATAAGTCGTCCATTCAACTTATCTTTCCATTCTTTCGGTACCTTTAGCCAGCACTGCCTATCGCAATTTTCACCGCCTGCCGTGTACCTTTGCATGAAGTGGACCAATCTCCTTGTGAAATAGCCAGCCTGGCCGACATGTATCTTTTTGTCAGTAAGCGATTTCCGCCCACGCTCAGCCAGCGATCCTTTTACCTTTCCAAAGTAATCTTCGAAGGAAATCCCGTTACCGAAATTCGAATCACTTATCCCTTCAACCTTCTCGAACAACTGCTTGTATTGAGTTTCACTGCCGCGACATTTGCTTTCTCTTATCTCTTTCATATAACCGGTGTTTAAAGCGGCTTCAAAGAAACTGAGAGAAAGCGGATGATCTGAGATGGCCTCTAACGCATCGTTTTTCAAATGTTCCAAATAATCGCTGACGTCATTGCAGCACATTAATTCTCTTTTTACCCTGCTTAGGATCTTTCTTTTATCTCCCCAGCCAGATTTATACAGTCCCCAGACTATGTCCTGATCTATACTGAAAGCGATCTTGCCCGAGCCGTGGATGTAGGGATTGCTTGAAGGGAGCATATGCTCCAGACCATTCCAGAAGCGATCCAGCGGAAGGTATACCGCCACAGTGTCACCATCAAAGTCCGCGTTGAACCCCTTACACACGAGTATTGGAAAACCTACGGCCCTTTCTTTCCAGAAACGCGCTTTGAACGCTTGTATTGAGTGCTTGTGAAGCGATGGCTGGCGATTGATCAAAACCATCATATTCTGATTCTCAGAGTAGGCGTTAGCCTCTTCGGATATTCGCGTTCGCGCGCTTTCATCACCTTCCAGGGCTTTTCGCACGATAGAAGAAGCGACGAGGAGTTTTTTTCGCAACCACTCGATGGCGAATTCCACAGGCAAAAGAACGGTGTTTATATCGAGATCTGGCACAGGTACTATCACCGCGCGCCCGCTTCTATGAATCCTTCGCGCAAGTATTACATCCCTTATCCAGCCGTATTTACCCTTAAGTAAATGTATAAGAGCCTCCCGTTGAGCTTTAGAAATGCTTTTCAAAGCTCCAGAACCTTTGAAGAATTTTCGCCATTTTTCCACTTCGCTTTTCCAGTTGTTCACAGGAATGTTCAATCCGCTAAGCATGTCAAAGAAAGAATCGAGATCATCCGTTTTGACATCTTTTAAAATCGAATCCCGAGCTTTTTCCAAACCCGTCTGTTTCAAATTGATTCCATTCACCGTCCACCCAAGAAGAGCCATTATAATCCTAAAGCCAAGAATACTCCTCTCCTGTTCACCATTGCACTTGAGAAAACTTCGCGCAATATCTATTGCATTGTGATCGAACAACGTCCAGAATTCCATTTCCCCAACCCGCTGGCCTCCAAAATTGGCCCTTCCCTTTACAGGCTGTGCGGTAGCGGGAGAAATCTTCGCGCGTTCAACTACATGCAGTTTATCGCCAGCGCTGTGGTCGAGGCGTAAAATGTACTGATATCCTGCTGTCACCTGAAATGTGGTTTCTTCAAACCTAACTTGAAAACGCCCCAGTTCGTCCGCTCCAAGGCGTGAAAGCTCTTCCTTTAAATTCTCCATATCCACCTGCTCAAAAGGCTTCCAGAGTCCTTTGAAGCGTCCGAACTTAACAGCCATACCCACATGAGTTTCCAGAAGCTGTCCCAGATTCATTCGTGATACCACACTCATTGGGCTCAGCACCACTTCTGCTGGTATCCACTGCTCATCCCCGTTTCTTAGAACTTTCACCTTTGGCATGTCTGCGTCTGGGAGTATCTTAGAAACTACACCCTTGTTCCCATGCCGGCCCGTTAGCTTATCGCCAACAGACAGGGGTTTTTCTTCATCCACTACATATTCCACTGTTATCAAGAAACCTTTTTTGTCTGGTGATTCCACTACAGCCGTTATTTTCATGGACTTCACATTTGCTGGATAATATCCCGAATGTCTTAAAACCGTCTCAACTTTCTTACCTTCTCTTCTTTCAAGAACGGGATCACCATGGAGGAGTTTTTTGGAATGGGTCAGCCCCACGCTCCATACATTATCTCCTTTTTTAAATTTGATCTCTGAATTAGAAACGAATGAAACCTGCACCTTGCCTTCTGGTTTTCTTAAAAACACTGTCTTTCTATAAAGTTTTTCCTCTACGGTTCTCATCCTTTCAGCAAAACTTTCGCTCACAACAATGCCGTCTTCAAATCCTAGTCCTTTCATCAAAGAATAGACGACGAGGGCGTTCACGCCATACTCGAAAGTGTGCATATCGTCCGTGGAGACAAGAGGCGGCTCGGCGCCCACTACCTTGACAGCCTGCTTCATATTCTTGGCTCCCATCAAAACTCGAGCGGAATCCGAATGATGAATGAAAGGAACCAATGAAGTGGATAGACTCAATGGTTTCGGATCTTTAGAAGGCTTTATGGTCAGGTTATGAGGATCATATTCAGCCCCTTCAACGAGAAACAACCTCAATCCTATCTTATCTGTTTCCGTGGTTTCCAGAAGATCCACCCGACCAAGATGAGAGGGATGTGGCCAGCGCGTCTCGTCGTTGACGCGTTCCCATGGCAACCAGAGACTTCTCAACTGAGCTATACGGTTTATATCATTTCTGGTGTCTAAGTCGAAGAAAACCGGTGTTGTGAAATACCAATTTTTTCCGTTTTCTTTCTTTCCAAGGCGCGCTCTGAAAACGCCCAGGTGATAAGCAAGAGCGTTGAGGGTAGAAGACAGCTTGAAGTCCCAGTTGTTCGTACCTCTTTTGAACAACCAAAACTCCCAGATAGCAAGCCCCAGGGAAAGGTAATAACCCGGAACAACGAGGGCATTTTCAAGATCACAAGTAGGGTTACTCGCAAACAAAACAAGAGGTGTGAAAACCTCCCTTTTGTTTGACAATATGTGTGAGCCGTCTTCCTTTCTCACCGGTATTACGAAGTTCACAGATATACCCTGATTAAACACGAGATTTACATGCCTGATATTTGGAGAAAGAGTCTCCACTTTGACATCAAGGATATGCGGAGGTTCTGCAATATTTCCCGCTTCAACTTCACTCTTAAGATAAGAAAAAACCGTGTTTAGAGATAAGAGTATGCGCTTTTGAAAATCCAAAACGACCACCCCTCTCCTGAATCAATGATATCATTCAAAAAGGGGGATCGAGATGCGGATCAAACTCGTTCTGGGCAACTCAAAATTCCAATCAGTGCCTGTAGATTATCACTACCGGCTTTCTTCGGCCATCTACAGGCTTTTGTACAGTACCGATCAGGAGTTTGCAAAATGGCTCCATAGCAAGGGATTCGGTGAAAAACGCCGTTTCAAACTATTCAACTTTTCGCCGATATTCGCTGGAACAGATGACTACAAAGTAGATCTGGAACACAGGAAGGTAACATTCCTAACGGATAAAGTATGGTTTTATATCTCAACTCCTGTAGATGAAATCGCGTTAGCACTGGCGGAGGCTTTAACCCGTCGCTCAGACATCACATTGAGAGTGGGCAGAAACGTTTTCTCACTGGAACGCGCTACCGCTTTCGCAACGCCTATGTTCGAAGAAGGTGTAGCATCGCTAAAATGTGTGAGTCCTGTAGTGCTAACCCGTGTAGTGTACGATAAAGATGGGAAATACTGCCCCCCTGCTTATATTCGCCCGTGGGAACAAGACGCTGAAGACTACCTTAAGCAAAACCTCGTGAACAAATACATGGCTTACACCGGCGAAGACTTAAGCCGGAAGATCTCGGTAGAGCTTGACAGAAATTACATAGAAAATAAAAAAGAAAAATGTCTTACCTCGCGTTACGTGAAAAACGAAAAGATCGTTGGATTCAGGGTTCCTGTGAAAATATTCGGCCCTCCCGATTTCCTTCGTTTTATATACGAAACCGGCCTCGGTGTGAAGAATTCGCTGGGTTTTGGCATGGTAGAACGAGTAGGCTTCAAGATGTAACCCACTAATCTTTCCAAAAAAGTGTGCATAAATATTCGGAGGTGATAACCTTGCCGGCTTTAGAACTGAAGCCTGTCATGCCATGGCAGGTTTTAGGTTGTTACGCCATAAAAAGCCTCTCAGAAATAAGCGGAAAGTTTTCCGTAAAAGTGGAGGATGGAAAACTCTTAGTCAACGCTTCTCCAAAAGACCTGGCAATATGGCTTCTGGAAAACATGATAGAAGACGGCCGACCGCGTTTGAACACCGCACCATTTCTCTCTCAGTATCGCGGTAATTACGGTAAACTACTCAACAGTTTTGGTAAAAAGAACAAAAGTTCCGTTTGCACACTATGCGGAAAAGAAGGAGCAGCGGTGGAGCTTTCGAAGGTTTTCAATCCCCTGATGGTGAGCGCTCCAAACTTCAAGACTTTTTACAGTTTTGGAAAAAACAGAGGCGAGAAATTATGTGTTGAATGTGCTTTACAGCTTTTTGCGGCGCCGCTTGGCGCCTTTTTCTTTGCCGCGTTTCAAAAACATACATCAAGAATAATCCATCTATACACCTTCCCATGGAACCTGGACGAAGCCTTCGTCTTCATTGATACGTCAAAAAGAACGGTTGGAAATGAAGTGAGAAAGAGCAACATCACACTGAACATGAAGAAAGAACCTGTACATCCAGAAGAAGCTCTTTTAATGCTTTTGTGGCAATTGAGAAAAAACAGTATCCCCTTCGAAAATGAAACTTTCGTGGCGGGAGCCGTTTCACACACCAAACAGGGACAGGCATGGGGAGTGGAAACGAGGTTGGAGATTTACAAACTAAGACCTCTTGTAAGATTCTTCGAAGCTTTAATAGAAGAAGGACTCGATCTTTCCCTGTGCTTCGACATGATCTACGAACCACGATTGAACGATCCCCACGCCTACAGAAAAAGAATTGCCGCTGACATGGTACGAATGGTAGATGTTGCTCGACAGGCAGAAGATGTTCTTCTTTCCATAGACAGACATATTCCGTTTCTTTCTGACATTGTTGGAAAGTACGAAATGGAGGTGAAAGGTATGGATGAAAAACTCGTTGAGTTGTGTAAAGACGTGGGCCGCTCCATAGGAAGGTTCGTTTTCACGGAAGAATCTAAACTCTCCACGTTCTACCAGATAAGAAACGCCAAAACACTTGAAGACTATATCAGAGTTCTTGAAGAAGTCTCACTGGATGCCGTTGCAATTGAGTCAGAACTATATTTACCCGAAGATTACCTGAAATTGCTCTCCTCAAACGACTGGGAGATAGTCCGCAGTCTCACGAACATCTTCGCGGTAAGCATGTATCGATATCTCAAATCGGGTAAAAAGGAGGTGAATAGCAATGAGTGAATACCCCACTACCAACACCCTTTGCTACTATCACCTTTCAGTCGTAAACGTGGGAAGTCCGAACTCGAGTTTTACCGAAGGTAACGTGCAAACCATTAAAAAGATCCTCGGATACGACGGAAACTGGTACACCTACATATCGTCTCAGTGTCAAAATCGTGGAAGAAGAGAAATTCTGGCGAGCAAAGGCTGGAAACTCTCCGAGATAGTCGCGGGTAAAGTCGAGACAACTCTTTGCAATCCTCGTGAGTACATCGATGACGATCTCTTCGGCTTCCTCAACGCGACTAACAACTTAAAACGCGTCGCACCCGTTCGTACCAGCCCCATGGTTTCACTCAACCCCTACAAAGGTGACAGAGATCTTCTCACAAAAGAATACAGGGCAAGTGAAAGCAATTCACTGGGTGGGAGTTTGGTGGAAACGGAGATCTATTCAGCCATTATGAAAGGTGGTGTTTTGGTCGAACTCGACAGGGTTGGTACATTCGAAGATGGGACGTCGCTCACAGGAAAAGAAAAAGCCGAACGCGTAAAAGCTCTCATAGACACTTTTTACACCCCCTGGTTTGGAGGAAAGATGACGCGCTTTCTCCAGGATTTCTCACCAAAGTTCGCCATGTTCGTTTTTCAGAATGTCAAACTGCCGTTTCTACTCAACAGCTTCATCTACAAAAAAGGCGCCATTCTACCAGAGCCTATCCTCGAAGCGATGAACAATTATCTTCATTACACACATACCATCGTGGTGGGAAAGACCTCATTCTCACCCTGTGAGGAACTCGTGAAAGCACTTGAAAATCAGAATAACATTCTCGTTCTTCCCATGAAAGACGCTTTCGATATCGCAAAAGTCCTGGTGGATAAAGTGTACGGGGTGTCTGAAGATGAAGGCGCTCAAAGTTGACCTTCACGCCCATACGGCCTCGTTCAGACACTGGGACGGCCATCTTCTCCAGCGCACGTATATTTTCCCTCCAAAAACCACTGTGATCGGCATGCTTGGAGCCGCTTTAGGATATGAACTTCACGAAACCTGGGATTTCCTCGGAAATACCAAGATTGGAATGGTGCTGAAACGCATCGGTGGAACCGCCAGAGACCTCTGGAAGATAGTGAAACTCAAAACCAGTGAACTCCAAAAGGCTGTTGTACTTCGAGAATTCTTATTTGACGTAACATACACATTCTATCTTGTGGATACGGATATGGTTTTAGAAAAACTGAAAACATCTCTCGTCACACCACGTTATCCCTTGACCTTGGGTAATTCAAACGATCTGGTTACGTTTCTCAAAACTAAAACGGTAGAGATATACAAAATGCCTGTTGAAACTGTGGAATCCACTATACTTTCAGGAGATTTGAGAAACTCATTGGAACCTCTACAAAAGCATTCTGAAATCATCGTTGACACCCTTCCTACACGAAGCCTGTTCGATAAGAAAGGCCGCAGGATAGGAACAGAACACACCAAACTCTTCACTTGCCTTCTTGGCCGCTACCGTCTTCTAACTCCAGAAGAGTTGTGGGTAAACGGAGGAGATGCCTTTGAACTGCTGTGACGTCCTTGCCAAAGCAGATGGAACCACACTGAAAGAACACACAATGGATGTTTTGAACGTGGCTGAAGCGATCATTTCCCACACTCGATGGTTACTCCAGCTCATCTCGAAGATCACCGGAAAAAACTCAGAGGACATCGTAAAAGAAACCATTCTTGCCTGCGCATTCCACGACTTTGGAAAAGCCACTCGAGAATTCCAGGATCGTTCCCATAGATCTTTTTCACACGCGTACGCATCTTTACCTCCCCTGGAGGATTACGGCGAAGTGGGCGTTGTGCCCGCTTTCGCCATTTCTTTTCATCATAGTAAAGCTCGGTTGGATGCTTTCACACTTTCCCAGCGAAAAAAGCCGGTATACATTGAACCCGCCGTTAAATGTTTATGCGAGGCCCTCCACGCGAGATATCCGTGGATCAAGTGCCCTCCATCCCTAAAGTCCATTTCACGAAGCGTGCTGAATCGATCGATCAAAAAACTGATTTCCGTACCGTTTGAAGAAGTATCTAAAAGATCTCTCGAGATAATCTACGTCAAAGGTGCTTTACAAATAAGCGATTGGGCAGCTTCAGGAAAACACACCCTCGATATGACTCCTCCGAACTTCACTCTGCCGTTTTCAAAGCCAACACCTGTACAACAAAGACTTCTTGAAACCGACTCACGATGGGCGATAGTCCAGGCTCCCACTGGAACGGGGAAAACGGAAGCTGCTCTCCTATGGGCTGTCAAACAAAAACGACCGAGATTACTCTACGTTCTACCTAACACTTCAACTATAGAAGGCCTTATTCCACGCATGGAACGATACTTTGGCTCTGTCAGCGTGGTTCATGGCCATACCCTCCAGTACTTACTCGAAATGGGGTTAAAAGACCATAAACTCTGGGTGAAAACTCTGAATAGTCCTGTTTCTCTGCTAACAGCAGATCAACTTCTCTTAAGCGCTTTACGTTACGGACACTGGGAAGTTTCTCTATTCAATCTCTTAAATTCTGCCGTCGTTTTTGATGAAGTCCATGCCTATGAACCGCGACTTCTGGGCGTGCTGAAAGAGTTTTTCACACTCCTGGATGAAGCCTCTCCTCCTGTTCTATTCATCTCAGCTACAATTCCTAAGGTGATTCGCAACCTGATAGGTGAAAAATGCGTGATGAACTGCAACAATTCCCATGAAGTTATTCATCGATTAACCTACATTCCGGCTACTATCTTTGACGTACATAGAGAAATGATTCGTCATGCTGAAAAAGGATTAAAGGTTCTCGCCGTGGTCAACACAGTCACCCGGGCGACTGCATTGTATGAGATGCTGAAAAAATCGGGCATACCGACATTCCTTCATCATGGCCGTTTTACCAGAGAAGATGCGAAACGCAATATCGAAAAAATAATGAAAATACCCGCAGGTATAACCGTGGCTACCCAGGTTGTCGAAGTGAGTCTGGATATAGACTATGATGTTCTTTTCACCGAGATCGCTCCTGCTGACGCGCTCGTTCAGCGCATGGGACGAGTGAACCGCTATGGAACAAAAAACACGTCAGACGTCTACATACTTGAAGTTGAACACCCTGCACCTTACGAAAATGAATATGTCGAAGCGGCCCGTTCCCTCGTCAAAGGGATGAAAAAACACCTTCTAAGTAACATACAAAAGTCTCAGATGGTGGAAGACGCGTACAAAAATCTTGAACCTCTCATAATCGAACGATTTCATGAAGGCATAGAAATCTATCGAAAAGCGCTACAGGAAACAAAAGGCGTTCTGGAAATTGACGTTTCCCGAGTGATTATACTCAAGGAAATCCACGACAGGTTATTTCTCGAAGCGGTTCCAGAAATCTTCGCAACCGAACTCTCTCAGGAAGACAAACTTGCCATATTGAAAAAACTCGTGCGGGTACCCATACACTATCTCAAGGAAGCCAAAGTCTACGAACATCCGGAAATAAAAACCATGGTTGTTAAAGCCTCTTATGATAGTGAAAAAGGCCTCACCATGTTCAAAGAAGAGGAAGTGATACTTTGAGGGTGATCGTAGTTTACGATGTGGAACAAAAAAGGATTCCGAAAGTCCTCAAACTCCTCCGGCGCTACCTTAACTGGATTCAAAACTCGGCGTTTGAAGGAGACATAACTCCATCCAAACTGGAAGAACTGAAGACACGTCTCAAAAAGCTGATAGACAAAGAAAAAGACTCGGTGATAATTTTCAAAATGAACGGAAAACCTTACGAAAAAGAAATCATAGGTGTATCTAAATCGTCCGAAGGCAAATTCCTTTAGAAACACAAGGGGAGGTCAACCATGGAAAAGAAAATGAGAATAGGCGGCTTGAAGGTGAATTACCAACTCACCTGTTCAACACGCCTATGGTTGTTCAGCAACGGTATATCTCTTGAACACACCAGCCCTCTGGTAAATCTCGGTAAAACTCTTCACGAAGAGCTCTTCAACAAAGAAACTAAAGACATCATATACGACGAAATCGCAGTTGATGTGATAAAAAAAGATAGAAAAATCATCGAAGTGAAACGAGGGAAACAATACCGTGAAGCCGATGCGCTTCAGGTAGCGTACTACCTGCACTACCTTGAAGAAAGAGGAATAAGGGGTTTCCGTGCGTTCCTTTATTACCCTCGAATTCGTAAGGAGTTCGAAATCACACTCACTGACGAAATAAGGCGCAGACTAAGACAGGTGATCCAAAATATCGAAGAAACACTCGAATTACCCATCCCACCAGAACCCAAGCGAAAACGAGCCTGTAATGGTTGCGCATACTTCTATTTTTGCTTCAGTTAGGAGGTGAAAAATTGCGCGAATCCTATTACCTTTTTAGCTCTGGAAAATTAAAACGTGAAGGAAATACCATTTGCGTAATCAACAAAAACAGAGAAAAAAGATTCGTACCAGTGGAAAAAGTAGAATCACTATCGATTTTTGGAAGTGTGGATTTCAACTCCAAACTACTGGAATTTCTCTCTACCCAGGGTATAACACTCCACATCTTCGGACACGAAGAAAACTACGTGGGCACTTTTTATCCAAGAGACAAAAACATATCCGGGTGTCTCAGGATAAAACAAGTGGAATACGCTACAAACAAACAGAAACGACTTTACATAGCTACACAAATCGTTCATGCCAGCATTCACAATATGGTACGTGTGATCTCGCCTTACGCGGCTAACGTAGACCTGTCTGACCATCTAACATCTCTAAAAACCTTCAGAGAAGAAGCTTGTCTGGCAAAAAATATAGAGCAGTTAATGGGTATTGAAGGAAACGCGCGAAGGATATACTACGACGCTCTGTCGCTGATAACCGGTTCAGACTTCAAAGGAAGGCAAAAACATCCGCCCAAGGGCCAGCTAAACGCTTTGATTTCTTTCGGAAACTCGTTGCTCTACACCGAAACTATAAATCGAATATATCAAACCCAGCTCGATCCTTCCATCAGTTATTTACACGAACCCATGCAAAGCAGGTTCTCTCTTGCTTTGGATATTGCTGAAATGTTCAAGCCAGTGATCGTTGATAGGGTGATCACCAATCTTCTAAACAAGAACATGCTCTCAGATGACGATTTCGACGAAACTTTTGAACGAACATACTTGGGCGAAGAAGGAAAGAAGAAATTCGTTCAACAATTCGATGCTCGAATGAAAAACACTCTCTATCATCCGCGGCTCAAACGAAAAGTTTCATACAGAAAGTTGATAGAAATGGAATGCTACAAGCTTTCCAAACACATTCTCGGATTACAAAACTATCAAGGATTCAGGGTTTGGTGGTGATTGTTCAAACGCTTTTTCACAAACCAACATTAATATTGTATTAAAACTCCTAATCCGCTCTCAACAAGCTTTCCAGACACCAAGAATCTACCTTCATTTTTTGTCTTAACAATTAAGCGTAATATTTCACGTAATGAATCTGCCCGTAAAATGCTTTAACCATGAGTACTACAAAGCCATTTTTTAAACCGTGGTGATCACCAAGAATCTCAAACTTTGTGAAATCATCCAACACAGCTCCTAATTGGATATTCGGAGCTTTTAACAAAAATGTAAGCGAGATTCTTGGTGATCACCTCCATTTTGCGCAATTTCGAGAGAGGTTATCCGACGTACTTCAATCTTTCTATTTACTTAATGTCCAACTTCGTGATATAATTATTTCGAAATGTATGGTTTGATTCGAACCATTGTGGGATGGAAACAATTCTTCACTTATCCTTCTTCTTTGAGAACTTTTTGTTTGATTCGAACCATTGTGGGATGGAAACATATCCTA
>DPRG01000008.1 GCA_003538775.1 Thermotogae bacterium | reverse complement strand
GCGCGCTGTTTCAGAGATGAGGATCTTCGCGCAGATAGGCAACCAGAGTTCAGCCAGATAGACATCGAAATGAGTTTTGTTGAAAGAGAAGACGTGATGGCAATGTCGGAAGGTCTAGTGGCTTATGTTATCGAAAAAGTTTTTGGTAAAAGAGTTTCCATACCTTTTAGAAGGCTTTCTTATGAAGAGGCGATGGATCGCTATGGTTCTGACAAGCCTCTGACTCATTTTGGAATGGAGATAGAGGATGTGACAGAGCTCTTTCACGAATCCAAGCTTAATTTCGTTCAGGACGCTTTGAAAAACGGAGCGGTTGTAAGAGGCATAGTGGCACCATCTGGCACAGCTTCACTGTCGAGAAAAAAGATCTCGGAATATGAACAGGTTGCACGATCCCACGGGCTTGGCGGCCTCATCTGGTTAAAGAGAGATGGAGATCTTAAGAGTTCAATCGACAAGTACGACAGATCTATCGCTCTGGCAGTGGCTGAAAGACTCGGACTCGAGGCGGATGGTTTCGCTCTTCTGAGTGTTGGAAAAAAAGAGCAGGTGAGTGTTGCGCTGGGTGAGCTGAGGTTGAAAGTAGCCCAGGAGCTTGAGTTGATAAAGAGCGATGTATACGACTTTCTCTGGGTGATAGACTTCCCCATGTTCGAGTGGAGTGAAGAAGAGAACAGATTGGTGGCGCGGCACCATCCATTTACCATGCCTCGCATAGAGGATATAGAGGAAAAGAAAGATCCTTTAGAGATCAGAGCGCTCTCGTACGATCTCGTCATGAACGGAGTAGAAATCGCTGGTGGAAGCATAAGAATACATCGTTCTGACATACAGCGGTGGGTGTTTGAAAAAATCGGGCTTTCTAAAGAAGAGGCGGAATCGCGTTTTGGTTTTCTTCTTCAAGCCTTCAAATATGGTGTGCCACCACATGGAGGCATAGCTTTTGGATTGGACAGGTTTGTCATGCTGCTTTTGAAGGAGCGTTCAATAAGAGAGGTTATCGCATTTCCTAAAACCGCTTCTGGCGCTGATTTAATGATGGGAGCGCCTTCAGATGTTTCGGATGAACTTCTCCAGGAGCTTGGCATACGTATTGTCCAGGAGCAGGAGGTGCTTTAAAGTGGATCGCCTGGGTATCTCGGTGGTGGAATCTGAGGGTAAGGACATAGTGAAAGTGAACGGCGATATCGATGCATATTCAACCGGTGAACTCAAGAAATTTATGACCGATCTCATCAGTCGAACTGAGAAAAGTACGCTCGTTATCGACATGTCTAACGTTCCCTATGTGGACAGTGCGGGGCTCGGCATGCTGGTGTCGATACTCAGAGAGAGTAAGTCAGCAGGAAAATCCCTGGTTCTGGCGAGTATGAAACCCAATGTAAAAAGGATCTTTGAGCTCACAAGACTTGACAAAGTTTTCACGATAACCGACACCGTTCAGGAGGCATAGCGTTTTGAGAATAGCCGTCGATGGTCCGGTGGGATCCGGAAAAACTACCATCGCGCAGAGGTTGGCACAAAGGCTCGGTTTTGATTTTTTGAGTACGGGTTTGATGTACCGTTATGTGGGGTTGATGGTTGAGAAAGAATGTAAAGATGTGAAAAATATCGAGTGTATAAAAAAGCTTTTGAAACGACTTGACTTTCAACTACAGGGTGATCAGCTATTTGTGGACGGCAGGCCTTTAGGATCAGAAGTGAAATCTGAGAAAGCAGGTGAGATGGCCTCAAAGGTTGCGGTTATTCCTGAGGTGAGGGAGGTTCTGACAACGTATCAAAGACGTTTGAGTGAAGGCCGAAACATAGTCGTTGAGGGGCGGGATATAGGAACAGTGGTACTTCCAGATGCTGAGGTCAAGATCTATCTGACCGCCTCTGCGGAAGAAAGGGCGAAACGCAGATACGAAGAGATGAGAAGATTCGGTTTGAACGTTTCCTATGAAGAAATACTCAAGCAGATTAAAGAAAGAGATTTACGTGATACCACGAGGAAGATAGCGCCTTTGAAACCCGCGAAAGATGCTGTTATAGTTGATACAACCGGTAAGTCTATAGATCAGGTCGTTGAGGAAGTAGTGAATCTGGTGGTGGAACGTAAAATTGGTTGAAGTGCGTTTAGGGAAACATGTGGGTTTTTGCTGGGGTGTTCAACGAGTTTTGGATATTGTTAACGGTTTGCTTGACGATGGTGAACAAGTGCATGTTTTTGGTGACCTGGTACACAACACTTCTGTGATCGAAGAGTTGAAGGTCAAAGGAGTCGCATTTCACAAAGAGGACGAACTCTGGAATGCAGAGAAATTAGAAGGAGTGGTAGTTGTTAGGGCACACGGGATGTCACCAGAGGAGCGGCATTATTTAGAAGAAATCTCCGATAGATTGGTTGATGGTACCTGTCCGATTGTATCCAGGCTTTTTAAAACGGGTGAGGCTATCGAGAAGGAAGGCTATCAGATTTGCGTATATGGTAATCCGCGTCATCCAGAAATGAGAGCATTTAAGGGTTATGTGAAATCTGCCGTTTTTTATCCAGAGGTTGGAGATGCGAAGAAAGTAGCCGTTCTGGCTCAAACGACAGCGGATTTTTCGAAATTTAAAGAATACGCGGCTTCTCTGATAAACACCGGAAGGGCGGAAGTGAGAGTCATAAATACCATCTGTGCCGAGACCATTATGCGTGAGATGGAAGTGAGGAAAATGGCACAAGAGTGTGATCTGGTGATCGTCGTTGGTGGGAAGATGAGTTCCAATACACGTAAGCTTTTTGAGATAGCGAAGGATCACGTTAGAACACTGTGGATAGAGAACGAAGAGGAGATTAAAGGGGAGACTATTCAGGGTAAAATAGGCATTGTGAGTGGTACTTCAACGCCGATAGAGGTTGTGAGAAGAATTGTTGATTACATAGAGCGGGGAGGTTAAGTCAAATGGTGGATGATTTTCGGAACGAGTTCGAAGAGATGATCGAGGAAAGTTTTCCTACGGATGTTTCGCCAGGGATGGTTGTAAAAGGGACAGTGGTTTCCAAAAGGTCGGATGGCGTTCTGGTGGACCTCAAGACGAAATCCGAGGGATTTGTTCCTCAAGATGAGCTGCTTAAGCCTGTAGAGCGCTACAGAGAGGGTGAAGAGATCGAGGTGCTCGTGATCCGGGTACCTCGAGGAGAAGATGAGGACGATTTGATAAGGGCTTCAGAAAAGCAGCCGGTGGTACGAAGGATTCTAGATAAAGTGGAACGAGCTTATCGGGACGGTACTCCCGTGCTTGGGAGGATTGTGGATCGTCAAAAGGGAGGATATGTTGTAGAGATAGACGGAGTTGTGAAAGCTTTCCTGCCTGGTTCTCATGCGATGTTAGAAAGATCGCGAAGATTTCCTCGAAAGGCGCTGGAGTTTGCCGTTATTGATTTTCGAAGGCAACGGAGAAATCAGTACAACATAGTGGTTTCACGCAAGGAAATAGAGGAAAGAGCTATTCAGGAGTTCTTCGATTCGATACAGGTGGGGTCTGTTGTAGAAGGTGTTGTCGAGGCAGTAAGGGATTTTGGTGTTTTTGTGAAGCTGACTGATAAGATAACAGCGCTTCTGCCGCGTAGCGAGATCAGCTGGGAGAGCAATCCCGATCCAAGGGATCATTTCAAGAGAAGGCAGAAGATTAAGGCAAAGGTAATAGACCTATCCCCACAGGAGAGGAAAGTAACGCTGAGCACGAAAGCTCTAATCCCTGATCCCTGGGAAGACGTTGAAGAGAAGTACAGGGTTGGAGAACGTTATACAGGTACAGTGAAAACGATCACTCCCTTCGGTTTCTTTGTTGAGCTTGAACCCGGCGTTGAAGGTCTGGTGCATATAAGCGAGGTGTTCTGGGGTAACACTCGAAGGGATTTATCCGAAGTTGTTTCGGTGGGTGAAACAGTTGAAGTGGAAGTTATGGAAGTCGATCCTGAAGAAAGAAAACTTTCCCTCAGTTACCGAAGAGCCAAAGGAGACCCGTGGGAACGTATAGAGGAAACCTATCCCGAAGGTAGTATTCGAGAAGGTATCGTGGTTAAAGTACTCCCCACGGGAGCGATAGTGGAGCTGGAAGATGGCGTGAGTGGTTTCGTCCATCTTGGGGAGCTTTCATGGGGGTTCGTCGAAGAACCTGAAGAGGTTGTTAAAGTCGGAGAAAAGGTGCCGGTGAAGATTCTCTCAGTAGATAAAGCAAACAGAAGGGTAAGGCTGAGTTTGAGGCAGGCACATGGAAACCCCTGGGAGGAGCTTTCTAAGAAGCTTGAAAGAGGTAGTGTCGTTAAGGCGGTAGTTAGAAAAGTGATAAACAGTGGAGTCATAGTAGAACTTGTGGAAGGAAACGTGGAGGCTTTTATACCAGCTGCACATGCAAGCGTGGAGCTGAAAAAGGATTTGAACACTCTGTTCAAGCCGGGTGATGTGGTGGAAGCAGTAGTGATAAAACTTACGACTGAAGCTGATCAGGGAAGAAGGAATCTGATACTGAGTATTCGCGAACTTGAAATTGCAAAGGAAAAACTTGAATTCAAGCGTCTGCAGGAAAAAGAAATAGAACAGGCGAAACTCACACTCGGAGATATTCTGAAGGAGAAGATGACTGATGGCAACGGTGGTGATAGTTGGTAAACCCAACGTCGGAAAATCAACACTTTTCAATCGACTGGCTGGAAATAAGAAAAACATCGTGGTTGACGAACCTGGAGTGACAAGGGATGTAATTTACGCGCGTGTGAAATGCGATGAAGGTGCTTTCACCCTTGTGGATACGTGTGGTTTCTTCGATCAGCCTCAAAATGAACTGGAAGAGAAGATGAGGCAGAAAACGGAGTCCATGTTGAAAAACGCCGATCTTTTAGTGTTTGTGGTGGATGGACAAAAAGGGATTACGACTCAGGATGAAGATGTTGCACAGGTTTTGAGAAAGATTGGTGTGCCGATACTGCTTGTCGCTAATAAAACGGAGAACAGGGTTCACTATGAGCGCAATGTTCTTCCTGAAATTTTCAAACTTGGTTTTGGAGAACCGATAGCGGTATCTGCGGAACATAACATAGGTGTCAGGTATCTGCTTGATCGAATTGTTGAAAAGCTTATGGAGGTTGGGGCTCGGTTTGAAGAAGAAGCTGTAAGCGAGGACTCAGCTGTCAAGGTAGCAATATTGGGGAAGCCGAACGCTGGGAAATCTTCGATATTCAACTCTATTCTTGGCATGGAAAGATCCCTTGTAACAGAGATACCTGGGACCACAAGGGATGTTGTCGATGAGCTTGTGGAGTTTGGCGGAAAGCGCTACCTTTTTGTTGATACTGCGGGTCTCCGAAGGCCTTCGAGAGTCGAGATGAAAACGATTGAAAGCTACGGGAACCTGAGAGCCGTCAGAGCACTTGAAAGATCCGACGTTGCCGTGATCGTTATTGATGCAACTGCTGGAATAACACGACAGGATCAGCGTTTGGCATCACTGGTGCAGCGCAGGCGAAAATCTTCTGTGGTTGTTTTGAATAAGGTAGATCTTGTGGCTTCAGAACGCCTAGAAGACCTAAAAAGAGCTTTTGAAAGCGAGTTGCGTTTCATATCCTACAGTCCTCTTGTTTTCACAAGCGCTGTAAAAGGAAAGGGTATTCCTGAATTGATGCAAGCTATCGATCAAGCTTACGAGTCTTTCACACGGCGTGTTAGCACGAGCTTTCTGAATGCCACGATAGAGCGCGCAATGGCCTTTATACCGCTTCCCAGATCTCGCGAACGATCTCTGAAGATATACTACATTACCCAGCTTTCAACGAAACCGCCAACTTTTGTGGCTTTCTGTAACGATCCTCGGCTCGCTAATGCAGCGGTGGAAAAAGCCATAGAGAATTCGATAAGGCGGTACGTTGATCCATTTACAGGATCGCCCATCGTGATTCTTTTCCGCAAAAGACGAAGGCGGTGAGAATGTTGGAAGTGTTCGATCTGGCTTTAATTGGTGGGAAGGTTTTTCTCAATGATGAATTTGTGGAAGCCAACGTATACATAAAGGACGGAAAGATATCCGCTGTGGGCTCTGAGGAACTACCTGCCGAAAGAATTCTCAAAGTAACTGGACTTTTCGTACTCCCGGGATTCATCGATCCCCATGTGCATTTTTCTTTGAAGCTTGGACCTCACAGATCCGCAGACGATTTCTACACCGGAGGGAAGGCAGCTGCCTGTGGTGGTGTTACCACTGTGGGAGATTTCACCGAACCTTGTTCAACGGAGCAGGAGATACGGGAGGAAATCACGCGTCGTGTAGAGGAAGCTTCGAACGCTTACGTTGATTACTTTCTTCATTTAACCATAGCGAATCCTGAAATCGATCCTGATCATTTATGCAGAATAGCCTTGGATAGTGGGATAAATTCCATAAAGCTTTTTACAACCTACAGTTCTTCGAAGAGACGAACCGACGATTGGTATCTCCTGCAGCTTTTAAAGGCGGCAGCGGAACATCACATCGTGGTGATGGTTCACGCCGAAAATGACGAGATCATAGAAGGTAACGCGAGAAAAACAATGAAAGAGAATAACGGGCATCTTAGAGTAAAAGATCTGGCTTACATAAGAGAGCCTGTTACTGAAATTGAGGCAGTTTCAAGAGTTGCCATGTTCGCCAAATGGACAGGTTCAAAAGTATACATGGCACATGTATCAAGCGGGTTGACGATAGATCATATCCAGAAGGCGTTTGGGGAAATTCTGGGTCGAAATCTCTTCATCGAAAGCTGTCCACATTACTTCTGGCTGGATCAGAAGCTCTTGTATGGTGAGGAAGGATACCGTTACGCTGTATGCCCCCCTTTGAGATCTTATCTTGAAATAGAGCATTTGAAAGCGCATCTTAAGTCGGGTCATATAAACACTATAGGTACAGATCATTGCCCATTCAATTTGGGCGAGCGTGTGGTCTATAAAGATCGCTACGAGCTAATGCCCAATGGATTACCCGGTGTTGAGGTTTCGTTCGTTTTGATGCACACGATGGCCGGTGAGCTCCATATGCCTGTTGAAAGACTGATCCCACTGTTTTCAAGGAATCCGGCAAAGATCATGGGAATTCTTCACAGGAAAGGTGAGATATCGCCGGGTAAAGATGCGGATCTTGTGGTTTTCGATCCGAACGCAGAGTGGACCATCACTCAATCACGGATGCATTCCGCAAACGATTACACTCCGTATGAAGGCTTGAAGGTTCGTGGAAGGATTTTACACACCATACTGAGGGGTCATGTGATAGTCGAAGAAGGGGAACCAGCCGAAGAAAAGAGCCTCGGAAAGTTCGTTAAGCGTGGTGAAAAGCTTCATGCTTGAGGTTTCTCTGCCAAATTTCGAAGGTCCACTGGATCTGCTGCTATTTCTGGTCAAGAAGAAAGAAATGGACATTCGTGAGATACCCATTTCCGTTATAGCTGATGAATTCATGAAATACATCGAGTTGATGGAGGAGTTAAACATAGATCTCACATCCGATTTCATTTCCATGGCTTCACAGCTCATGTATCTTAAATCCAGGGCGCTTCTTCCTCAACTCACTCCGCAAGAAAAGGAGAAGTTCGAGAAGGAAAAAGAAGAACTATATGTCTCGGTTGAAGAATACCAGAAATTGAAAACAGTTGAGAATTTCCTGCTTAAAAGGATGGAAAAAGTCGGAGAGCTTCTTTCGGCGATTGCGGAAACTGATGGAAAGATGAGCGAACTTCGTGATGAAGCGTTGAAGAAGATCCACACGATTTTCAGAAATCTGCTCTTTGAAATGAAACGTGTGGACAGGGTTTATAAGCTGAGTTCGCCTCGTTATTCGGTTGATGAAAAACGTGAAGAACTTATGAAGATATCCGTTGCACCACTTTATGAGATTCTCAGGGCAAACGATAAACTCGAGATGATAACGACGTTTCTGGCGGTTCTGGAATTGGTGAAACTGGGGATCTACACAGTGGGCGAGGATGGAATGTTCAGGAGGCGTCGTGCGGCATGAGTGAAACGCGCGAAGGTGTTGACATAACCATTCTCGCCAGGTTGGAAGCCTTGCTCTTTGCTTCAAGAAGAGGAGTGAGCCTTGCAGAGCTTGCCAGGGCTCTGGAGCTGGATGCGGAAGAGGTGGAAAAATCGCTCAAAGTTTTAAAAAAGAGGTATGCTGCAGACGATCATGGGGTTGAACTACGTGAGTTTGGCGGCAGGTGGCGTTTTTATGTAAAATCTGGGTATCTGGAATACGTTTCCCGCATTCGCAGGGTTTACGCAAAAAAACTTTCGCCGTCGCAGCTGGAAGTGCTGGCAGCTGTGGCTATCAAGGGCGAGACAACGCGTGCAGAGGTTGAGAGAATGAGAATGAAGGAATCTTCCGCGCAACTGCGAGATCTTGTGAAGCTGAATCTTCTGAACAGGAAAAGAAAGGGTCGGAGCTTTGTGTACACTCTTTCTGCGGAATTTTACGAGTATTTTCAGCTGGAGGATATCTCTGAGCTGCTGAGTGATAATCGATGAGTTTTCAGAGAGTTTTGAAACGTTTTCTGGATATATTTTTCGCAGTTTTACTTGTTGTGATTCTATCTCCTCTAATGATTGTCATAGCGATTCTCATAAAAATCGAGGATCGAGGACCGGTGTTTTTCAAACAGGAACGACTGGGCAAGGATGGAAAAACGTTTTTGCTCTATAAGTTTCGCACGATGGTTGAAAACGCGGAAAAGCAGGGAGCAGGGATATTTATAGAAGAGAACGATCCCAGGATCACAAGAGTTGGACGATGGCTCAGGGAGCTCAGTCTCGATGAACTTCCTCAGCTATTTAACATCATTAAGGGAGATATGAGCTTTGTGGGTCCCAGACCGCCATTACCCTTTTTTCCAAAGCGTTATGAAGAATATGAGGAGTGGGTGAAGAAGAGATTCACAGTCAGGCCAGGTATCACGGGCTGGGCCCAGATAAACGGCAGAAATCTCATTGACTGGTACGATCGTTTTAAGCTCGACGTCTGGTACGTTGAGCACTGGTCACTCCGTCTTGATGCCAGAATTGTTTTCCTCACAATTTTGAAGGTACTAAAAAGGGAAGGTATTTACGGGAAAAATGTAATGAGGAGGTAGATGTATGAAGAGCTTT
Source organism: Thermotogae bacterium (assembly GCA_003538775.1). Lineage (GTDB taxonomy): Bacteria > Thermotogota > Thermotogae > UBA12178 > UBA12178 > UBA12178. The sequence goes on along the minus strand of DPRG01000008.1, from coordinate 3,726 downwards.
AGAGATATGGTCGTTCACTATGTGAAATTCGGTTTGAGTGTTGAGGAGATTGCCGAAAGGCTTGGAGTCGGTGAAGAAAAGGTCATGCAGGTTGTGGCTGAGCCAGAGATATATGAGCTCTACAAAGAAACCCAGAAAAGACGCGAAAGGAGTTCTTTTGCCCCTGTTTCACCTGAGGTTAAAGAGGCTGAGCTTGCCGGTTTGATAGAACTTCAGGAGATAATGCTGGAAACAGGATCCAGAAATTATCGGGAGGAATTCGAAGAAGGACCAGGGGAAGATATAGAAGAAGAGTAAACTGGTATTTTGTGTTAAGAATTCTAAAAAAACCACGCGGTGGAAGGAAGACTTTTACACAGATGTTTGGAATTTTTGGATGTTTTTGATATGATTCTATCTGGAGAGCTTCTTCGATATGGAGGGGCGGTATGATTAGGACATTCTTTCTTCCACCGCAAGATGTTAAGGTACCGAAAGCAAGCGTGCTTGCGCGATCAGGGATACCCGGAAAAGAGAAACCACCGGAAGAACTTGACGAATACTTCAACAGAGCTGCAGAACTTGTAAGCTCAGTAGCGACTCCAGAGGCAGTTTATGAAACACTGAAGGCCGAATGGAAGAACGGGACACTTGTGGTACATGAAATTCACCTTTCGGGTAGGCTTGTCAAAGAGCAGCTTGATGGAGCTGAATATGTGACTCTAATGGCTGCCACCCTTGGCCACAGTGTTGAGAATCTCGTTTCTACTTTGATGGAATCTGGTGAAACTCTTCTGGCGTTCTTCTGCGACGCTTATGCCTCTGAGCTGATAGAGTTTTTTGTGAGAGAACTCGATGCGAAACTCCGGAAGGATATGAGCAAGCATGGATATATCGGAACCGCGAGACTGTCACCCGGTTATGTAGATTTACCGCTATCTTTGAATGAGGTGATAGCGAAGCATTTAAGGACTCAGGAGCTTATCGAACTCACGGTGTTGCCTGAATCTGGCCAGTTAAGCCCGAAGAAGAGTATAATAGCCTTTATGGGATGGAAGAGAAGCTGATCTGGAAAGTTTCAAGAGCCGAACTCAAGAAAATATACAGGATGTTTGATAAACTCACGGGAACGGTGGAACCTTCATACAGGGTTCTTCATTTTTTTTATCATGGTGGCCTGAAGATCTTTGGAACTGACGGAACCGCAAAGCTGTTGTATCTGGCTGGATCTTTTCCTCCTTTCAACGGTATATACTCCATCCCCCTGAATGATCTCAAGGTCATACTTCATGGAAGAAGCGATGAGGAGATAAACTTCGAATTTTCAGGCAGGAATGTGAATATTTTTACTGAAAGCGAATTTCTACAGGTGAGAAACACCCAGCGTTCCGACCTTCCTTTCCATATTTCCGAACATTTTGAAATCTTCTCTTATACGTCATTGAACACCTTCCGGGATGCGCTGGATTTTTCCAGTGTGGTGCTTGAGGAGCCTGAAAATACTTGTTTTGTCATATTTAACAATGTTCTGTACTCCGCCGGTATTTCCCACAACATAGCGTGTGTGGCTAAGGTGGAAGAGGCAAGGGTGGATCGCATGCTTTTGGGAGAGGTGCCTTACGTTACTGCAAGACATCTCGTCAAATCGCTGGGAGAGGTTAAACAGTGTGAGGAACTGGCGGTGGGTTTCAATGGCGATGAACTGAGTTTAAACTGCAACGGTGTTGTTTATCATGTAAGTGTAGAGCCTCACATTCCGAGGGCGTTACCAGGACTTTTACGTTCCCTTCCTGACGAAGGAGGAGAAGAAAAAGACTTGAGAGAATTTCACGCTGTTTTGAAAAAAGTGTACACGTTTCATCCACGTGGAACCGTTCGTGTTACGCAGGCACGCGATTCAAGAAACCAGTGGCAGATCAGTGTTCAGGTGGCAGCCGGTCTTTACGTTTCCAGAATGGAAGCTCTGGGAAGACTTGAGGGAACTCTTACGGTTGAAGTCCATAGATTACGCTCTGCTTTGATGAGGCTTGGAAATAAGGCAAGGGTTTCATCTGTTAATAGATCGCTTGTTTTTTCTTCCAGATCCAAGTATCTGTTTCTCGCTGCGCGGTGATGACTTATAGAGTTAAATACCTTCCTCCAACCTGCGTTACTTTCTCTTTGACTTCCAGACTTGAGAGTCCTGTCAGTAACCGTCCCATCTCCCACCCTGTCACTGTAATGAGTTTTTCAAGGGTGTCGTTTCCCTTTGCTATAAGGCTAAGCAATTCCTTCTCATCTTCACTGAAAGAAAGTTCTGTACTTTCATCGTTTTTAATGACGCTGGAAACAAAGGTTGGGTACTCTTCGAGTATGTCGTTGATGTCCTGAACGAGTTTGGCTCCATGTTTTATAAGTAGGTTTGTTCCTTTGCTGGAGTCGCTTGTTATAGGTCCTGGAACTGCGAAGACATCTCTTCCGTATTGAGCGGCAAGGTTTGCGGTTATGAGAGACCCACTTTTTTCCGTAGCTTCGATTACAACCACACCCAGGCACATTCCCGCTATGATCCGGTTCCTTCGGGGAAAGTTCCAGCGGCTCGGTGGGGTACCTGGAAGGAATTCACTGACGATAACTCCATTTGCCATCACGCGTTCGTAAACCCGTGTGTTGAAACGCGGATAGATGAGATCTATACCGTTTCCAAGAACGCCAATTGTTTCTCCAGATGTGCAGGCTCCAAGGTGGGCTTCGGAATCCACGCCAGCGGCGAGGCCACTCACTACTAAAAATCCTGCGCTGGCAAGCTCTCCGGCGATCCATCCTGCAATCTTCTTTCCATAAGCGGTGAGTTTTCGGGAGCCGACAACAGCTATCTTGGGATCTTTTCTCAAAACTTCAGGTTTTTCACCTTTCACGAATAAAAAGGCGGGTGGATCGTCGATTTCTCTCAATAGTGGAGGGTAAGCTTCATCCCAGTATGTGATAACGAATGTCTTTTCGTTATTCAGCACATTTTCCACATTCTTCATGCACTCAACTGTGGTGTTTTCATCGAATGTTTCAAACATACCCCCTTTTACTTTTTTCAGAGCGGAAAGGTAGTCCTTTTCATTTAAAAGTGGCTCCATCTCTGAAACCTTCAACTTAAAGATTCCCGATAGAATGATCACGTCCCTGACGGTCATAATCCAGCCCCTTCCCTTTCATTAAAAACAAGAAGCGGGGATTTTCTCCCCGCTTCCATAGAAGGAACTCCAATCACTCTTCTTCGTCACTTCCAAGCTCTTTGGAAAGCCTTTCGACTATGTCTTCCACCGTTTTGATCTTCTCGAGTTCTTCGTCCTCGACGCGAACTCCGAACTCGTCTTCGATAGCCATCGTAAGATCAACGAGATCCAGAGAATCCGCACCGAGATCCTCCTCAAGGCTGGAGGTAAGCTCTACTTCGTCTTCGTCCACTCCAAGCTTCTCTGCTACAAGCGTTCTTACCTTTTCGAAGATTTCCTCTCTGCTCATTCCTTCCTTCCCCCTTTCGTGGTCTTTCCGTATTATACCGATAAAGTGAGGATTGTCAAGTCCCGGAGAGTGTGTTCGAAAAATCTTCGAAAAGAAGGAAATATAACACGTCTCGGTTTCTAAGTTGTATTCAGCATGGGAAGAATGTTCCAGCATAGAGCTTTTACAGTTGCGCTTCGCTTATTTCCTCGCAAGCACTCACAAACGATCGCTCCCAGAAAGATTCAACATCCTGTTTCAGCTTTCTGC
>DPRG01000023.1 GCA_003538775.1 Thermotogae bacterium | reverse complement strand
GTAATCGAAGTTGTGAAGCGACGCCCTCTTTACTGTTGTACCAGCAAGCTGAACTGGCTCTAACTCAGCAACCGGGGTAAGTACCCCCGTTCTTCCAACCTGGACAGTTACAGCGAGTAGCTTTGTTCTCGCCTGCTCTGCGGGGAATTTAAAGGCAATAGCCCAGCGAGGCGCTTTTGCGGTGGTTCCCAGCGTGTCTCTGTGCACCAATTCATTGACCTTCACAACCACTCCATCGATATTGTATTCAAGCTCATGACGCTTTTCCATCCATTCATTCCAGTAGTCCACCACCTCTTTAACATTGCGCGCCACTCTCCCATGAGGATTGACTTTGAAACGCAGCTTTTTAAGCAAATCAAAGATTTCTTCCTGTGTTTTCAAGCCGTACTGGGAAGCGTTAACGATGTGGTACATGAAGGAATCGAGCCTTCTCGAGGCAACCTTAGAGGTGTCGAGTTGGTGAAGAGTACCGGACGTGGCATTTCTCGGATTCGCAAATAAAGGGAGCCCTTCTTCCATTCTCTCTTTGTTTATGCGTTCGAACTCGGATTTCGACATGAAGATCTCTCCGCGCACTTCTATATCTATAGGCTCGGGTAATACCAGAGGTATGGAGCGCACGGTTTTCACGTTCTCCGTGACGTCTTCACCCACCCTCCCGTCTCCACGAGTGGCACCAAGAACCAGCCTCCCTTCGTTGTAACGAAGGGTTATGGCAACACCGTCGATCTTGAGCTCGCACATGTAGCTCACATCACCGCCAACCTCGCGTCTAATTCTTTCGTCAAACGCTTTTACTTCTTCTTCGGAATACGTGTTATCCAAGCTGAGCATGATCTCTGAATGTTCCACTTTCTTGAACCCTTCTAGGATCTTACCACCCACACGCTGGGTTGGAGAATCGGGCGTTATAGTTTCAGGATATTTTTTTTCAAGCTCAATGAGACGCTTCATAAGGCGGTCGTATTCCTCATCCGTTATCACCGGGTCGTTGAGCACGTAATATCTGTAGTTGTGATACTCTATTTCCTTCCGAAGACGTTCAATTTCCTCGAGTACCTCCTTCGGAACCATGCTCTCATCCCCGCTTTCTGTATATAAAAGGACTTACCATCTCAAGACCAAGCTCACGGTAATTGAATATCCTTTCAGTGCTTCCGACAAAGAGGTAACCCCCAGTGTTCAGCGCTTCCACAAACTTTCTGTAAATCTTGTCTTTGGTAGGCTGATCAAAGTATATAACCACGTTTCTGCAAACAATCAGACTGAAGCCATTTTCGTAGGGTTCAAGAATGAGGTCATGCCGCTTGAAGGTAACACGCGATTTAACGAAAGGCTTGATCTCGTAAGTCCCATCGTCATGTTTTATAAAGTACCTGTTTCTCATCGCCTCATCGAGGTTCACCATGGATCGTTCTTCGTAAATACCTCTTTTAGCCTTCTCAAGAACCCAGGGGTCAAGATCGGTAGCAAGAACGCTCGCTCTTGAAGGCGCGCGAAGCTCCTCCAGTATCATCGCTATCGTGTACGGCTCTTCACCAGTCGAACATCCCGCACTCCAAGCACGAAATCCCCTTAAATCTTTAACCATGTCCTTTATATAATTCTGAAGCTCTCCCCACTTCTCCGGATTCCTGAAGAATTCGGTCACGTTTATAGTCATCTTGTCGAGAAATTCATCCCTGAATTTTTGATCACCGAGAATCATCTTCAAGTACTCTCTGTACGACTCCACGTTATGCCTTCTCAAAAGCATGTTCACTCTTCTGTGAACACGGTGCTGCTTATAGCCTGTAAGATCTATATTGAGGTGCTTTTTAACCTGCTGTAAAAACCAATCGAATTCCGGATCGTTTACCTCAAACATACACGCTTCCCTCCACGTTTAAAAAATCTCGAAAGCTAAATTCAATCTTTCGAGATGAGTTCCTACACTCGATATCCCTACTTTGAAGTTTCCAAATTCTACAGTGCTCGAAAGTTGCCAGTCTGGATTTCTCACCGTGACAGAAAGATTAAACGGCGTCACCGTTTCTACCATTCTGAATGAAGGAAAATCCCCCATTTTGAAAGCAACAAAAACGCGACGGGATCTCAACATCAACCATGAACGCCGGGGATCGTTCAAAGGTACCCCAAAGAACACCGTATCATCCAGAAATCCTACAAAGATGTTATCATCTTCCCATCCCAACACAGTATCTCCGATCCTCAACCCCGAAAGCGTCGAAATGCCCGCATCATTTGCGGAAATATACGAAAATCCCGAAAACCAGCCGTTTGAACGTACGAAAACCGATGTCCCGCCATAATAAGTTGACCAGCCGAAAACATCCATCAATACAATATTCAAGGATTTTCCGCCGGCCATGAAAACATCAAAATCAAAGATTTTAGGGTTTGGAATCTCCGAATAGGTTACATCGAGGCGCTCGGATGTAAACCAGACCTCCCGAAATACATCAGAAGGATCGGCTAAGCTTCCAATCAAAAAGATCGATCCATTCTTGCTTACAAACTCCGGTGAAAAAGTAAGAAGAGCGTGATACCTCCATATATCTACACTCAACTCAAGGGAAAGTCCAAAGGAACCCTCAAGTATGTCAAGGTTGTTATAAACAGAAAGATCCACTCCTAAGACAATTGTCAAGAGAGCCAACAAAATCAGACAAGCGATAACACCTCTGAACACCTTTTCAACTCTCCCCAAAGTTCCGAAGGCACATAACCCGAGATTCGAACGATCTCACCTTCATGAAAATCACTCCCGCAACTGACGAACAAGCCAAATTCCCTGCAGAGTCTCAAATATTCCCAGATATCGTTCGATGAATGTTTCGGATGAAAGACCTCCACACCATCTATACCCATATCACACAACTCAATAAACTGTTTCGATGTTATCCCCATTCGTCCATTTTCATCGACGAAAATACCTGGGTGGGCCAATACGGCGATGCCTCCAGCCTGTTTTATCGTTTTTATAACTTTATCTGCTTCAGGCCCTGAAGGGGGTACAAAGGCCTTCCCCTGATCAGCCAAAAAATCAGGAGTGAAAGCATCTCTAACGGTTTTGATATAACCTCTGGTGACCATCGCCTTTGCAATATGAGGACGTCCAAGTACCTGTCCCGTCATGTGAAGCTTCACTTCTTCTATGGTCAGAGGATAACCCAGCTTTTCGAGCATCGATAGGATTTCATGAGCTCTCTCGATCCTTGCCTTCTGAATTTGTTCAAGGAGTTCAAGCAAGGATGTGTTTTCGGTGTCTATTCGGTACGCCAGAATATGTAACTCTCCACCATGGAAGTTCGCGGTTATCTCAACACCGGTGGTGGTTTTAACACCGTATTGCCTCAATGTCTGAGCAAAAGGCCTTAAACCAGCAACAGTATCGTGGTCCGTTAAGACCACGAAGCTGTAACCAAGTTGCGAGTATACAAAAGCAAGTTGCTCGGGAGTGTAAGAACCATCCGAGCAGGTTGAATGCAAATGACAGTCGAGCAGCACCGCTTATGCGATTTTTTCCATTATCGCTTCCAGTTCCTTGTCGTCTATTTCGAAGTTTGCAAAAACTTCCTGAACGTCATCCAGCTCCTCTATGCTGTTAAGGCATTTCAAAAGCTTTTCTGCGTCACTTCCTGTAACCTGAACCGTGTTCTTGGGAAGGTACGTCAAAGAAGCTTGAACGGTGTAACCAGCCTCTGACAATTTGTCACGCACTGCAGCCATATCTTCGGGAGCGGTGATCACCTGGACAGGATCCTCATTCTCCTTGATGTCCTCGGCACCGGCTTCGATGGCCATCATCATGAATTCGTCCATATCGGCGATCTGTTCGCGAGGAACCGTTACAAGACCCTTCCTCTCAAACATCCAGCCAACGCTACCACTTTCGGCCATACTTCCCCCGTTTTTGGAAAGGACATGCCGAAGTTCCTGTGCGGTTCGATTCTTGTTGTCTGTAAGCGCCCTGATAAGTACCGCTACCCCACCGGGAGCATAAGCCTCATACATCACCTCGATGTATTCAACACCCTCGAGTTCTCCTGTGCCTCTTTTGATGGCTTTCTCGATGGTATCTTTGGGCATGTTAGCTTCTCTTGCCCTCTCGATAGCACTCCTCAAACGGGGATTGCTTTCGGGATCTCCTCCACCTTCTCGAGCCGCCACTGTCAGCTCTCTGATGAGCTTGGTGAAAAGCTGTGAGCGCTTGGCATCCTGGGCAGCCTTTCTGTGTTTTATGTTTGCCCACTTGTTGTGACCAGACACGCCATCAACCTCCTTTATCGTTATGCACTGAGATTATATCATCACACAGCAACCTTTTCAGGCCATCAAAAGTCAGCCTCTCTACATCCGCATTTTCCACGATTAACCTGATTTTCTGCAAAAACCTCGAAATCAAGGCATACCTGCGTCTCTTCGTCTGGCGTTTAACCAGCTCCCCCGATTCTTTCAAGTACTTCCAGTGGTCGTTCACAGCAGTTTCAAGCTCTTCAAATCCCCTGTTTTCCACACAGCTGGTTTCAACCACTCTCCGACGCCAATCTGATTCCGATTTTTCATGGCTGAGGATAGTTTCTACCATGATTCGAATGTTCCCGGCACCTTCCAAATCCGATTTGTTTATCACGTAGATGTCCGCAATCTCCATAACACCTGCTTTCAACAGCTGTATCTCATCTCCGATACCGGGAGAAAGAGTCAGTATCACCGTATCGGCAACGTTCATTATATCTACCTCGGCCTGGCCAACACCCACGGTCTCAAGAAAGATTCTGGAAAATCCAAATCCAGATAGAAGTCTCAGAACATTGCCAACCGCTGAAGCAAGTCCACCGATGCCATCCCGGCTTGCCATGCTTCTTATAAAAACACCCTTCGTAGATAATCGCCTCATTCTCACCCTGTCGCCAAGAAAGGCACCATGAGTGAAAGGGCTGCTCGGATCTATTGCGAGAACCGCAACCTTCTCCCCCCGCTCAACATAACGGAGCGCAAGATGGTCTATTATCGAGCTTTTCCCTGCACCCGGGCTTCCTGTTATACCAACTATCTGGCCTCCCTTTTCCTCTACAATTTCATCTACATCTTCAAATATTCCGTTTTCACAAAGCGTAATCAAACGTGCAAGGGCTCGAAAGTCTCCCCGCTTATAATGATCAAGCAATTCTTTGATCTCTTGCTTCATCGCTTCAACGCACAAATAGACCTGATGTCTTCTACGATCTTTGAAAGAGGTGTCCCGGGTCCGTAAACTTCTGTGATTCCCATTTGCTTTAACTTTTCCGCATCATCTCTGGGAATTATTCCGCCTACAAATACGGGGATATCCAAACCCTTTTCCTTCATAATCGAAAGAAGCTTCTCACAAAGCCTCATATGAGCACCTGATAAAATGGAAAGACCTATAACGTCCACATCTTCCTGTATGGCTGCTTCTACGATCTGCTGAGGAGTCTGTCTGAGACCGGTGTATATCACCTCCATACCTGCGTCTCTCAGAGCCCTCGCTACCACCTTGGCGCCTCTGTCATGGCCATCAAGGCCCGGCTTGGCTATCAGCACCCTTATCTTTTTTTCGTCCATAATCAACCCTCCTATCTGTCCCCTTTTGGGAGTATATCATGTTGAAAGCCTTCTGTTTACCATATCAATTAGATCTTCATGATAGAATAAATCAAAACTAAGATCAGGTGATACGGTGAAAGAAGACAGTAGATATAGAATTTACTTCGAACTCTCTCAAAACATGATAGTCGTTCTTGATAAAGACGGAAAAATAGTCGATTTAAACCCCGCGGCATGTGAAATCCTTGAAATAGAAAAAGACGATGCCCTGGGGCAAAATTGGTTCGAAACGTTCATACCCCAAGAAATTAGAGAGCAGGTCCATGAAGTCTTTCTGAAAATCATGTCCGGCAAACTCGATCCTGTCAAAGAATTTGAAAATGAGGTGATAACAACTTCTGGAAAGAGAAAACTAATCCACTGGCGCAACAGTTACTTGGAAGACGAGCATGGAAATATTGTCGGCACTGTAAGTACAGGCGTGGATGTCACTGAAGAAAGACGTATTAAAGCCGCTCTCGAAAAAACCGTTGGCTTCTACGAAGTTCTGACAGATCTTACAAAACACGTGCTCCAATCAGGGTGGAGCGAAGAAACACTTTCCCATTTCCTCGAAAGCGCCGTAAAGTCAATACCAGGTGCTGAAGCTGGAAGCTTTGTACTAAAGGATGAAGAAGGTGATTATTATCGGTTTGTCGCAACTGTGGGATTCGACCTGGAAAAGTTGAAGGACGTACGATTTACGGGCGAACATGTAAGGTCTATAATGAAAACCCCTCGGGTTTTTTACTGGCACAAAGCACCCCCAAAAGGTGTCGAAGGAAGAGAAGCCCTGGAACTCTACGGAAAGAGAGAACAGATCAAATCAACGCTCATAATTCCCATATGGAACGATGGAGAACTCCTGGGATACTTCGCCCTTGATAACTTCACATCCGAATCCGCGTTTACTGAAGTTGATTTGAAGATGGCAGAAGTCATTCAGAATCACCTGAAACTTTTGCTGTGGAAAGACCAGATGGAAAAGAAGATGAAGTTCCTTTTAGATCATGACCTTCTGACCAATGCGCTCACGCGCACAGCATTTTACGAGAGGGCGGAGAAAGCTCTCAAGCTCGCCGAAAGGCATGGCAGGGCCATTAGTTTCGTTTACATGGACTTGGACAATTTTAAAAAGATAAACGACACTTATGGCCATGAATATGGCGATAAAATGCTAATAGCTTTCTGCAAAAGAATCAGGGAAATCATCCGTTCTACTGATGAACTTGGCAGAATCGGTGGTGACGAGTTCGTTCTGATGCTTCCCGAAACAGACTGGGAAGGATCGCAAAGGTTTATAAAAAGGTTGAAAGAAGCCTTTGCTGAACCTGTAAAGTGCGACGAAATAGATTGTTATCTGAGCGTTTCAGCTGGTTGTGCGACATTCCCGCAAGACGGAGATAAAATAGTGGACCTGCTAAAAGTCGCAGACATAAGGATGTATAAGGATAAATCAACCAAAAAACGAAAGGAGTGAATCCAATGGATCCGACTGCTTTCAGAAAAATGGCGGTTATAGGTGCTTCAGCGAACAGGTCGAAATACGGAAACATCATAGTGAGAGACCTCAAAAGAAAGGGATACGAAGTCTATCCGGTGAATCCCAAACTGGATGAACTGGAAGGCCTTAAATGCTATCGTTCTCTGGAAGATCTACCAAAAGATGTCGAACTCATTGTTTTTGTTGTGCCGCCCGAGATCGGAATAGAAGAAGCGAGAAAGGCCGTTTCTCTTGGATTCAAAAGGCTCTGGTTCCAGCCCGGTGCCGAATCCAAAGAAATAGAAGACTTCTTAAAAAACCAGAATGTCGAATATTCTTTTTACAGATGCGTCATGGTAGAGACTAACATTTAACAAATAGGAATCTTTAATCATAACGTCTTCGGCCCCTTTTATTTTCAAGGGCAACTTGTATCTTTTTGCGAAAGCTTTTTCAACAATCCCCTGCGATTTTGGAAGTCCCCGAGAGTTTTAAAGAGAACTTCCACGATAATCGCCTATATCTTTCCCTAATCTGCGCTCATCAACCCTCAAGTAATTTAATGGCGTTTGACAAAACAAATTAGTTGGTCTATAATACAAACAAATTCGACGCAGAGGTGAATATATTGAAGCCCAAAAACCTTTCACATATTCGCCAATTAAACAAAAAGAACGTTCTAATGGCACTGTGGGAAAATGGTCCTATTTCCCGAGCGGATCTTTCCCGTTTAACCAAACTTCACAAGAGTACCATATCGAGTTTAATGAATGAGTTGATCGATGAAGGTCTGGTGGTAGAACTTGGCGAAGGGAGATCGAAAATTGGTAGAAAACCTACTCTACTACATTTAAACAAAGATTTCCCTCTTTTCATCGCGATAGATATAAAAGTTCGAGACACCTTCATAGCACTTTACGATCTTTCAGCTGCACGAAAAAAAATCACAAAGTTCAACAACAGCAATCTTTTAACCAGACCCGAAAAGTATGTTGAAAGGCTCCATAAAACTTTGATGGATTTTTTAGAAACTAAAGAATACGATTCAATAAAAGCGATTGGGGTTAGTGTGCAGGGAATGACTAATCATTCTGATGGAAAAGTATTGTTCGCTCCTAACATGGGTTGGAAAAACGTACCTTTGGGAACCATGTTGAAAAAGTACTTCGACAATGACATGGAAATCCTTATTGACAACGACGCAAACCTGGCATTATTAGCCGAAAAATGGCGGGGATCGGTACTGAGGAAAGATGATAAATCCGCGGTTTTTCTTTCAGTAAACGAAGGTGTTGGCTCAGGAATCATGATAGAAGGAAAGTTATATAGAGGTGTTACATCCAGAGCTGGAGAATTCGGACATACAACAATTTCCCTTGATGGTCCTCTCTGTCATTGCGGTAATACCGGGTGTTTAGAACGATTCGCTTCCGTTATAACCCTTATAGACAACTGTTTTGACGGAGAATGCAGGGAAAAAGATATCATAAAGGCTCTTTCTGTAACAAAAGAGCTTTATTTGAAGGGAGATAAAAAAGCGCACCAGGCTCTCCATAACGAAGCAAAATATTTGGGAGTGGGCATAGCGAATATCATTAACGCCATAGATCCTTCCGTGGTTATTGTTGGAGGCTATATAAGGGTAGTCTGGGAACTCATCGAAAATCACGTTATTGAGGAAGTAAGACGAAGATTAGCCATTCGAACACCGGAAAGCGTGAGAATAGTCGGGAGTTCCTTTCAAGGACTGGAAAACCTTGAAGGAGCTGCTATATTAGCAGTTTCAACCGTAATACCTACGCAGGGGTGAAAAGATGGCACAAATACGTTTGGAAAACTTGTGGAAGATTTTCAAAACTAAAACAGAAGAAGTCCAAGCAGTGAGGGGAATCAACCTAACGATGCCAAGCGGACAATTGACAGTATTTTTGGGACCTTCTGGTTGCGGAAAAACAACAACGATGAGAATGATCGCTGGCCTTGAAAAACCAACCAGCGGGAAAATCTATATAGATAACGAAGATGTATCCAATCTGAAAGCAAGAGAAAGAGACATTGCTTTTGTTTTCCAATCCTATGCCTTATATCCACACATGACGGTCTACCAGAATGTGGCTTTCCCTTTAAAAGCACAAAAAACTCCTAAAGACGAGATCGTAAAACGCGTAAAATGGGCTTTAGAACTACTTGGAATATGGCAGTATAAGGACCTCTACCCTTCACATTTGGACAGTGGAACACAGCAAAAAGTCGCAATCGCAAGGGCAATCGTCAGACGTCCCAAAGCTTTCCTTTTAGACGAACCATTAAGCAATCTTGACGCTAAGGTTCGCGAATACACACGTGCTGAACTCAGAAGACTCCATATAGACCTCAAAGTCACAACCGTTTACGTGACACACGATCAGGTTGAAGCCATGTCTCTTGCTGACGAAATAGTGATCATGAAAGATGGCGTTATACAGCAAACAGGGAAGCCTCGAGAAGTTTATGAAAACCCTGCAAATCTCTTCGTTGCAAACTTTATAGGAAGTCCGGGAATGAACCTGTTTAAAGCAAGAAAGGAAAAAGACACCATAATCTTAGGAAATCTAAAAATACCGGTATCTCACTTAAGAAGATATAAGGAAATACTTCCAGGATACAAAGAAAGTGAATTGATACTTGGAATAAGACCAGAATATTTGAAAATCTCATCAAGCAACGCTAATGGTTGGAAAGTCGAAATTGAGTTCATCGAACCTCTGGGAGATGAAAAAATTGTGGATTTCTCCAACGGGACGCTAAAAGGTCGTCTTCGAACATACCGGAGTACTCAGGTTCAGGAAGGTGAAGAGGTATCAATACACATAGATATCGAAAAAATAAGGCTTTTCGACGAAAAATCAGGATGTGAGTTACTGACAATGCACGACAACGAAGAGGTGAAAGCATGAGCTCACTGGAGTTCAAAAACGTTACCAAACGTTTTAAAAACGTTACCGCCATTGATCGAATAAACTTCCGAATTGAACACGGCGAGTTTGTAGTGATGCTTGGCCCAACAGGCGCTGGAAAAACAACCACACTAAAAGTCGCTGCAGGGATATACCATCCTGAAGAAGGGGAGGTCTATCTGGATGATCATCCGGTTACCCATGTTCATCCAGCTTTGAGAGATGTCGCTTTTGTTTTTCAAAACTACATTCTTTATCCAAACATGACGGTGGAAGAAAATCTTGCTTTCCCTCTAAAATCTCGCCTGAGAAACATTGATGAGGAGAAAATAGATGAAACGGTGAAAAGAGTCGCGAAGTTACTCCACATTGAACATCTGCTTCATCGAACAACAGAAAGATTAAGCGGAGGGGAACAACAACGTGTAGCACTTGGAAGAGCTCTTGTAAGAAAACCTCGAATATTCTTAATGGATGAGCCTTTAAGTAATCTCGATGCAAAACTAAGAGAAGAAATGAGAACGGAGTTGAAAAGAATACACAGGGAAATCGGTGAAACTTTCTTTTTTGTAACTCATGATTATGTGGAAGCCTTTTCTATGGCTGACAGAATAATCATTCTAAACCATGGCAAGATCGAACAGATAGGCACTCCAGATGAAATTTATACTAATCCTTCCTCTTTATTTGTAGCCAACTTCGTTTCAAGCCCTCCATTAAACTATTTCACGATTAAAAAAGAAAGCGGCGTTTTCGTCGTTGATGAAGAAGGATGTGAATCCCTAACTTGTAATATTAAAGCCGACACACTGCAAGATGGCAAAAGATATATTTTTAGCTTTCGTCCTGAAAACCTTGCAAGCAGTTTGAAAAAAAGCGATGACACTTTGTTCGATGTTCCAGCAGAAGTGTACGTGGTAGAAGACCTTGGAACCTACTCCGTAATTACCTTCAAAGTTAATGGTTTGTTACTGCGCCAGAAACACTTAGGTCCTCCGTCTGCGAAAATCGGAGAAAAACTGTGGTTGAAGTTAGATGGAAATTTCTTTATCTTTGATGAAACTGGAAAAAAGAGGGTGAGAGAATGAAAAAAAACTTGAAATGGATAATAGAAGTGCTTTGCATGATATTCATATTCGTCGGGATCTTCATGCTGTCTCAACCTTTCTCCTTCAATCTTTATCGCTGGGGTTTTCAAGTATGCGGCATTGCTGTGGGGATGTATATTGTTGTTTCACACCTCCCTGAGAGGGAGGAAAAATAAAACTTTTAAAGGAGGGTTTCGCTATGAGAAAGGTTTTACTGCTAAGCATGCTCCTTCTTATAGTCTTAACAGGATTTGCTGCCCGAGAAATAACTATCTGTTGGGCTTCATGGCCACCGGCAGATGCTCTGCTGGCCCTTTCAGAAGAGTTCACAGAAAAGACGGGGATCAAAGTCAATGGTCTCTTTGTTCCATGGGGACAGTTCATGGACAAGGTTTCGGTTGAATTCGCCGCCAAAAGTCCAACCATAGACATCCTGATAGCAGATAGCCAGTGGTTAGGTTGGTTAGTGGAAGGAAACCACATCATGAAGCTCAACGATTGGATCAAAGAACTTGGCATCAACCTGAACGATTTTTACCCCAATCTGCTACAGTATTACGGTGAATATCCATTTGGAAGTGGCAATTATTATGGCCTACCCTGTGAAACTGACGCCGAGATACTGATCTACAGGAAAGACCTGTTTGAAGACCCGAAAGAAAAAGCGGCTTTTCTTAAGAAATACGGTTACGAACTTAGACCACCCAGAAACCTTTTTGAAATGCGAGACATCGCAGAATTTTTCACAAGACCTGAACAGAATCTGTACGGAATCGCTACGAAATTCAGTAAAGATTACGATGTAGTCACATGGGACTTTGGCTGGGCCCTGTGGAACTTCGGAGGAGACTACTGGAATCCTAACACTCTTCAGGTGAAAGGAATAGTCAACAGCGCTCAATCTGTAGCCGCTCTGGAATTTTACAAATCTTTCGTCAATTTTGCGCCTCCCGGTGCAGCTACCTACAGCTTTGATGAAGTGAACACTGCTATGCAGACCGGACTGGTGGCAATGGCTATTCAATGGGCTGCATTTGCCCCAGGATTTGTGGATCCCGAGGTTTCAAAAACATTCGACAAAGTTGCATTCATGGCACTGCCACCACTTATCGAAGGGGATCCAAACACGGCGTATGTTCCACTGGGAGGACAGGGAATAGTGGTTAGTAACTATTCTGACGCAAAGGAAGAAGTTAAGGAATTCCTGAAATGGTTCTATACCCCAGAAATTCAAGAAAAATGGGCATTATATGGAGGTCTTACGAGCTTCAAACCAGTGGTTGAAGATCCTAAATTCGTAGAAATGTACCCCTGGAATCAGGCTTTGAAGGATAGTATCCCAAGATTGAAAGATGCTTGGAACATTCCTATTTACGCTAAGCTTTTGACCGTAACTCAGGAAAATCTTAATGCAGTAATAGCTGGAACACTTGAACCGCGAGAAGCTCTCATGAAAATTGCTGAAGAACACGAAAAGATTCTTAAGGAAGCTGGTTACAAATAATTTTGTGCCGGTGGGGAGGCATTTGTTGCCTCCTCACCTATTAATTGGGAGAGTGAAAGAATGAAGACTAAAATGCTTTCTGATCGGGGTATAGCGCTTTTATTTATCTTACCGACAATCTTAATTCTTGTGTTTATAGTTGTATATCCTCTTATATGGTCTTTATTCCTTAGCTTCACAGATTATTCCGTTGTGGGAACGGAAAAACCTCATTTTATTGGCATCAAGAACTTCGCCAACATACTGAAAGACGAATACATATGGCTACACTTCCAAAACACGGCCAAATACGTAATAATGGCAATTGCCATACAATTCTTCTTGGGCTTGGGAATAGCTCTACTTTTAAACAGAGAATTCGCGGGTAGAGGAATATTATTGACGTTAGTCTTATCCCCTATGATGCTCAGCCCCATAGTAGTAGGGCTGTTCTGGCGTTATATTCTGGATGCTAATTGGGGTGTTTTAAACTATTTCACCTCTCTCATCGGTCTCCCTAAAATCGCCTGGTTAGGTGAGAAGGAAATGGCTATGTACGCCCTGGTAATCGTGGACACATGGATGTGGACTCCTTTCATGATTCTCATATCTTTAGCCGGTTTATCAGCGGTACCCAAAGAACTGTATGAAGCGGCAGAAGTAGATAGAGCCTCCACATGGTTCAAATTCAGACACATAACCCTTCCTCTTATAGCTCCCCTTTTACTCGTGGGTTTGCTGTTTCGAACAATGGACGCATTCCGTATGTTCGATCTTGCATGGGGACTAACACAAGGAGGTCCTGGAACCGCAACTTCCACTATAAGCATTGCCCTATATAGAATGGCGTTCCAAAACTTCGAAACCGGTAAGGCCTGCGCTTTCGCGTACATAATTCTGATACTGATAATCGGTATGAGCAACATATACATTCGTTTTCTCAACAGACTGCAAAAAAGAGGTGGATAAAAATGAAAATATTTTTGACCATTCTCATAATTCTGATAGTAGCCATTTACATATTCCCTTTATTCTGGATGGTATCCTCTTCATTCAAAACAAGGGTTGAAATATTCTCTATGCCACCCAAGTTCTTCAACTTTGAAGTAACATTCAAAAACTTCCGAAGAGTCTTTTATAAAATCGCTGGCTGGGGTAAATTCGCCAAGGAAGTTCCATCAGAATTTCCTCGAGCTTTACTGAACAGTTCGATAATCACTATTCTCAGTACACTCCTGGCAGTAACACTGGGAACACTTTCTGGATACGCCTTTTCGCGTTTTGAAATACCGGGAAAAAGCGATCTGCTCTTTTTCATTCTTTCCACTCGAATGTTGCCCGCCATGGTAATTGTCGTACCCGTCTTTATTATGTATAAAACCCTTGGACTTTTCAACACTTATCTTGGCATGGTGATTCTTTATACCGTATTCAACCTATCTTTTTCGGTTTGGATGATGAAAGGATTCATGGATGAAATTCCCAAAGAATACGAAGAGGCAGCTATGTGCGATGGTTACACACGCTTCCAGGCTTTTAGAAAGATCATTCTTCCTCAAACTTATGCCGGAATAGCTGCAACAGCCGTGTTCTGCGGAATAATGGCGTGGAACGAATATGTCTTTGCCCTAATACTGACAAGCGAGGAAACCAAAACAGTTCCACCAACTATAGCTGGTAACGTCCTGAAAACCACGGGCGTCAACTGGGGTGAAGTTGCCGCAGCAAGTTTGATATTTTTAGCTCCTGTTCTGATATTCACTTTCCTTGTTAGAAAACACCTTTTAAGAGGTGTAACTTTTGGGACAATAAAAGGTTAAGGAAGAGGAGGGATGGATGTGAAAATAGGCATTTTTACCGTTCTTTTCAACAACTGGCCTTTGGAAAAAACCGCGGAGTTTGTTTCTAACTTAGGATATGAAATGGTGGAACTTGCGGCCTGGAAAGGCAGTAACCATCTCGACATTGACAAAGTGATTTCTGACAAGGATTACCGCGAGTGGTTGAAAAACACGCTTAAAAAGTACAATCTGGAGATTTCCGCTCTTAGCAATCACCTTGAAGGGCAACTGGTTTTAGGTCCTTTAGACGAATCTACAGATGATTGGGCGCCCTCAAAAGACCCCGAAGAAAAAGTTAGATATGGAATGGAAAGGATGAAAAAAACCGCCCAGGCTGCATCCGCTCTTGGTGTACCTGTCGTTTGCGGATTCACAGGGTCACATGTATGGGACAAGTGGTATATTTTTCCACCAAAGAATGAGCAGTTGTACGAGCGTGGTTGGGAACTTTTCGCTGAAAGATGGAACGAAATCCTTGATGAATTCGACAAATGGGGTGTTAAGTTCGCGCTGGAAGTTCATCCAACAGAGATAGCTTACAATATAGAAACCGCTGAAAAAGCCATTGAAGTTCTTGGTGGAAGAGAAACATTTGGTTTCAACTTCGATCCCAGTCATTTTGTATGGCAATTGATCGATCCGGTGATATTCATTAAAAAGTTTGGAAAAAGGATATACCACGCACACGCTAAAGACTCAGAATTACAGAAAGACGAAGTTGCACGCTCCGGTGTGATTCCAACTGGCAGCTGGATGAGAATCGATAGAGGATTCCGATTCAGAGTTCCTGGATGGGGAGATGTTGACTGGAGGCGAATAATAACTGCCCTACTGGAAGTTAGATACGATTACGTTCTTTCTTTCGAACATGAGGATCCTGTGATGTCACCAGAGGATGGAGCCAAGCAGTGTATAAGACACCTGAAACCTCTGATGATCGAAAAACCGCTTGAAGAAGTCTGGTGGTAAGGAGGCGATAACATGTCAGAAGAGAAAAAAGTTGGTTTTGTGACTATGGGAGAGGCAACTGAAGTTGAAGAAATACCCACTCTCAAAATAGGCATTCTTGGATACGCATTTATGGGCAAGTCCCATTCAAACGCTTATCTTAAGCAGAATTACATTATATGGCCGCCTGCTGCCAAGGCCGAACTCTACGCCATCTGTGGGAGAAACGAGGAAGCTGTTAAAGTGGCGGCTAAAAGGTATGGATATAAGAAATACTACACCAACTGGAAGGACCTTGTCAGTGATCCCGAAGTTGACATATTCGACAACAGCGGACCTAACAACCTCCATTACGAAGCATCCATTGAAGCTATAAAAAACGGTAAGCACGTATTCTGCGAGAAACCACTGGCGCTGAACGCACAGCAAGGAAAAGAACTCTTTCTTGCAGCAGAAGAGAAAGGCGTAAAGCACATGGTTGATTTTAATTATCGCTTCGTGCCTGCTGTTAGACTCGCTAAAGAGATAGTAGAAAGCGGCGAAATAGGTGAAATTTATCATTTCCGCGCGCAATACCTTCAGGAATGGATAATAGACCCGAACTTTCCTCTTGTGTGGCGGCTCAGGAAAGACGTTGCAGGAAGTGGCGCACTTGGAGATCTTGGAGCGCATATCATAGACATGGCGAGATTCCTTGTTGGAGAATTCGCTTCTGTTATGGCACAGATGAAAACCTTCATAAAAGAAAGGCCCCTTCCCGACAATCCCGACAAAAAAGGAACCGTCGATGTGGATGACGCTTTTGCAGCCGTAGTGGAATTTGAAAACGGAGCCTTAGGTACACTTGAAGCTTCCCGCTTCTGCCATGGAAGAAAAAATTACCAGTACTGGGAAATAAACGGTTCGAAAGGAAGCATCAGGTTCAACCTTGAAAGGTTGAACGAGCTGGAAGTTTATCTTGCAAAAGAAGGGGAACCAAAGCTTATTGGCGCCAGAGACATTATGGTCACCGAAAGCTTCCATCCTTTTATGGAACACTGGTGGCCTCACGGCCACATAATAGGCTGGGAGCACGCTCAGGTACATGCGGTTTATCATTTCCTGGATTGTGTTGTGAACAACAAATCTGTTGAACCATACGGTGCAAGTTTTAGAGATGGTTACAGGTCACTCGTTGTGGAGGAAGGCATCGCCGAATCAGCGCAAACGGGCCAAAGGGTCTTTCTGAAATATGAAGTTTAGGATCAGCCCCCTTTTTTCAAAGTGAGGTGAAAGGAGTTGGAATTTTTTAAAGACATCGCCCAAGTAAGTTATGAAGGACCCGAAAGTAAGAATCCCTTCTCTTTCAAATTCTACAACCCGGAGGAAGTGGTTGAAGGAAAAAAGATGAAGGATCACTTGAGATTCTCCGTAGCTTTCTGGCATACCTTCACCGGCGATGGACGTGATATGTTTGGTGCCCCTGCGTTCGACAGGCCGTGGGACAAATATGAGGATCCACTCGACAGGTCATTTGCGCGTGTGGATGCCTTATTCGAATTCTGTGAAAAGCTAAATCTCGAATTCTTTTGTTTTCACGATCGCGACATCGCCCCGGAAGGCGTGACTTTAAGAGAGACGAACAAGCTTCTGGATAAAGTAGTTGGCTATATAAAAGATCGAATGAAGGGCTCAAATCTCAAACTCCTCTGGGGGACTGCCAATCTCTTTTCCAATCCTGTTTATTCTCAGGGTGCCGCAACCTCTCCTTTTCCTGAAATCTTTGCAAGAGCAGCGGCGCAAGTAAAAAAAGCTCTCGAAATCACAAAAGAACTTGACGGCCAGGGATACGTCTTTTGGGGTGGAAGAGAAGGATACGAAACTCTCCTTAACACAAATATGGAACTTGAATTGAGGAACCTCGCACATTTCCTGAAAATGGCTGTTGAGTACGCTCAAAAGATAGGCTTCAATGGTCAACTCCTAATCGAACCAAAACCCAAAGAACCCACCAAACATCAGTATGATTTCGACGTGGCTAACAGTCTCGCGTTTTTGAAGACATATGGTCTTGACTCCCATTTCAAGTTCAACATCGAGGCCAATCATTCAACTCTTGCGGGACACACGTTTGTTCATGAGTTAAGATACGCACGCATCCACGGAAAACTGGGAAGCATCGACGCAAATCAGGGAGACTTGCTATTGGGTTGGGACACTGACCAGTTTCCAACCAACATTTACGAAACCACACTGGCCATGTACGAGGTTATAAAAGCCGGAGGATTCACCAAGGGCGGTCTGAATTTCGACGCGAAAGTGCGACGATCTTCTTTCAAACTTCAGGATCTGGTTATCGCCCATATCGTTGGTATGGACACCTTTGCGCTGGGGTTCAAGGTGGCATACAGAATGTGGAAAGACCAGGTGCTGGAAAAATTCATTGAAGACAGATACCGCGGCTACAGTGAAGGAATAGGAAAGAAGATCGCCAGCGGCGAAACCAGCTTCGAAGAGCTTGAATCCCTGGTGATCGATAAGGATGAATTTGTCCTCCATTCAGGGCAGCAAGAGTATCTCGAATCACTTTTGAATCAATATCTATTCACCGTGGTGAAAGGGTGATCGCGACGTCAACGAATCTCTTCGCTGGCATCGATGTAGGAACCACATCCGTGAAGATGATAGTTGTAAACGAAATAGGCAGCGTGGTTTACAGGAGCTCACGTGAGCTAACACTTTCAACCCCAAAACCGGGATGGTACGAACAAAATCCCGAAGAGTGGTGGAAAGCAACTGCAGAACTCTTACAGGAGCTTATGGAAAAGAATATAGAACCGGAGGCACTTGGCCTAACTGGACAGATGCATTCTCTGGTTCTCCTCGAAAAAAACGGTGAGGTTCTTCGTCCGGCGATCTTATGGAACGATCAGAGAACCGCTAAAGAATGTGTTGAAATAACGAACCTTCTGGGAGGAGAGAGTGAAGTAATAAAGCGACTGGGCAATCCCGTGCTCCCTGGTTTCACTGCTCCAAAGATTTTATGGGTAAAAAAGAACGAGCCGGACGTGTTTAAAAAGGCCTTTACTTTTCTCCTTCCCAAAGACTATATAGCTTACAAACTCACAGGCTCGTTACGCACAGAACCAAGCGATGCTTCTGGAACTTCACTTTTCTCAGTTAAAGAAAATCGCTGGGATGAAGACGTCCTTCAATCCCTGTTCGGCAATCAGTTAGTTCCACCTGAGATCGTGCCATCGCACGGCGTTGTAGGTAATATCCGCCCAGAAATAGCTCGAGAACTCGGTATAAAAAATATCGAAGTAGTAGCCGGTGGAGCAGACAACGCCTGCGCGGCTCTGGGAATGGGAGCGATGAAGGAGCAACAAATGGTCGTGAGTGTCGGAACGAGCGGCACGGTCATAGTCACCGGGAAGGACTATAAACCCGACACCACCGCCAGAATACACCTCTTCCGCCATGTTATATCAGATCTTTACTACCATATGGGAGTTGTTCTCTCTGCCACTTTTTCTCTTGACTGGGCTATAAAAATCCTTTATCAGAACGCAAATCATAACAACATAGAAAAAATCCTTGCAGGTGCTGCTTATCTTCCTCCCATCCCTGACGGCGTATTCTTTCTACCTTATTTGAGTGGTGAGAGATCGCCTCACCGAGACCCTGATGCGCGAGGAGTGATCTTTGGGCTCTCCGGAAAGGTAAGTAAAAACGCGATCATAAGATCTGTCATGGAAGGCGTTGCCTTCGCCCTGAGAGACTGTAAGGAAGCGATAGAGGATCTATCCGCATTGCCCTCAATTGCCAGAATCACCGGTGGAGGTTCAAAGAGTGACCTGTGGGTAAAAATAATAGCGTCAGTAATGAACACAACAATGGAAAGAATGGAGAAAAACGAGGGGGCATCCCTGGGTGCTGCAATGCTTGCCGGAATAGCTCATGGATGTGATGTCTCAAAGTGGAATTCCCTATCGGACACTTTCATTCCCAATGATCAATGGACAGATCACTATGAAAAAGGTTTTGGATGTTACAAACGTTTGTATCAACAGCTAAGAGAGCTTATGAAAGAGACAAGGTATTTCGAACACTCGTAACTCTGAAGATCCCATCATGTCTTTTGATATCTGTCTTCTTTTCTCTCTTAACCATCCCCCTTTTCGGGGGATTTTGTTTTGAATTGGGGCGGAAAACAAAGGGCAATACTTCGAAATTCAGCAAAAAAAGACAACAGTGCCAAAATCAAAAAGAACAGTTTCCCACCATTCTTTTAACTGTACTGAAAATTTGGTGATAGAATCATTTAGGTTCCTAAACCCTTGCATTCATTGATATTTGCCTTGTGTAGAGGTGAGACAGCACTTATGGATTCTCTAAAAGGCCTTATGATACTTTTCGTGATTTTAGGCCATTCGATGTTGAAAATCTATGAAAATCCCTTTCTTCTTCTGCCTTTTTTTCGTTTCATAAGCCCCTGTGTATTCGTCTTTGTTTATCTGTTTGGTCTTTCTCAGGAAAGAACCAGAAAAAGACCAGGAAAAAACCTTTCTAAAATAGCTTCTTTCTTTCTCCTTTATCTTTTCTGGTCCTCGATATCCTTTGTTCTGTATATTACCCTCGATGGAAAATTTGCCGATCCCTGGGTAACCCGTACCGTTTTTGGTCTGAGCGATTCCAACGTTTCAAACTACATTCTGACCATCCTCACCTTCACCGGTTCATGGCAGTACTATTTCGTATTCGTCATTATCATTCTACTGTTCATTTCCATATTCATAAGAAAAGCCTCATCCGTTTTCAATGTCATCCTCCTGGGTGCAGTAGGAAACGGCCTGTTCATAAGCTATTGGGCCGTTTTTCAGGAGCGCCTTCTCCCTCCAGTTTTAGGGGCATTTCTTACTTATTTGAATCCCCTCCACTGGATGTTTCCGTTTATTCTCGGATACAAAGACGCTCAGGAAGGAAAGATAAGAGATGATGTCAACCTAAAAACGATTATCGTTTTCTCCATACTCCTCATTGCCGGGTCTTTTGAATACTGGTACGCTTATAGAAAATTCCACACACTGGTGGGTACCGATCAATTCTCAGTTTTCACAATTTTGCTTGGCGTTTACGGCTTGCCTGTTTTCATTAGGATATCCAGGTATCTCAACCTGAGAATAATAAAGAAAATGGGAAGATATTCTTTTCTTCTGTTCATAACGCACATGCCCCTTCAATGGTTCGTATATGTATTTCTCGACGGTTACCTGAACCTACCGAAGTGGCTCTGGGTAATCCTAATGGTGGTATCTTCTATTATCTTCGTTGACGTGCTGACAAAAGTAGCAAGGTACCTACCAGGCTATCTGCGAAAAACCGTTATCGGCTTTTGAATATTCATACTATGAACAACCCGACCTCCAGTCGCCGTGAAAAAAGAAAAGCCGGCGGACTATCCAATCCGCCGGCTTTTGCGTTTTCGAATCTATTCTATCCAATTACGATGCCTTTTCCAGGGCGGTTTCCTCGTATCTTTCCACCACTATTTCTCCGCCTCTTTCATCCACCAGAACTCTATCACCAACGTTGACCTTGCCCGAAATGATCAGCTCGGACAACGGCACTTCCACCGATCTTTCTATCGTACGCCTCAAAGGTCGCGCTCCAAACACCGGATCGTAGCCTTTCCTCGCCAGATGCTTTTTCGCTTTCTCGGTCACCACGAGTTTGATATTTCTGTCTTTAAGCCTTTCTTCAACTTCCTTCAACATGATTTCCACTATCTTCTCTATTTCTTCCTCAGTAAGAGGTTTGAAGACCACTATCGCGTCGATCCTGTTAAGAAACTCCGGTCTGAAGTGATGCTTGAGTTCTTCTCTGATCAGTGGATCTATCTCTTCCATGGATTTTCCATGTTCCAGGGCATCGAGTATATGCTGAGAAGCCACGTTGCTTGTCATAATCACTATCGTGTTTCTGAAATCAACGGTGTTGCCCTTTCCGTCCGTTAAGCGTCCTTCGTCAAGCAGCTGTAGCAGGACGTTGAACACGTCAGGATGAGCTTTCTCGATCTCGTCAAAGAGAATGACTGAATATGGTCTGCGCCGCACAGCTTCTGTAAGTTGTCCACCCTCTTCATGTCCAACATACCCTGGCGGCGATCCTATAAGACGCGATACACTGTGCTTTTCCATGTACTCTGACATATCGACACGTATCAAAGCGTTTTCGCTTCCGAAAAGTACTTCAGCCAGCGTGCGAGCCAGCTGGGTTTTACCCACGCCTGTCGGACCAAGGAAGAGGAATGAACCTATTGGCCGCCTGGGATCTTTAAGTCCCGCGCGAGCTTTCCTCACAGCCTGCGCTACAGCCCTTACAGCCTCATCCTGTCCTACCACGCGCTCGTGAAGGATCTCTTCGAGCCTCATGAGCTTGTCCTTTTCTTCTTCGAACATCTTTTTAGCTGGGATACCTGTCCAGTCTTCCACAACGTTGGCTATGTCCTCTTCCGTGACGACTCCGCGTTCATGCTTACCATATTTTTCTTCATACTCCTTTTTCAATTCAAAGAGTTCCGATTTCTTCTCAGCGGCTTCTTTGAATTTAGAGCGGACTGTCAGATCACTTATCTCTTCTTCGAGTTTTTCGATCCTTTTCTTCATCTTGAGAGCTTCTGGACTGGTTGACTGCTTCCTCAAACCGACCTTGGCTGCCGCTTCGTCTATAAGGTCAATGGCCTTATCGGGCAGGAAGCGATCAGTTATATACCTCGAAGAAAGTTTGACCGCCGACTCTATTGCCTTATCGTCGATCGTAACTCCATGATGCTTTTCATAGGAACTCTTTAGACCTTTCAGTATTTCTATTGTTTCTTCCTGAGACGGCTCGCCAACCATCACAGGCTGGAACCTTCTGGCGAGCGCCTTGTCTTTTTCGATGTGTTTTCTGTACTCCTCGAGTGTCGTGGCGCCAATACACCTGAGTTCACCACGTGCAAGTGCGGGCTTCAACATATTCGAAGCATCAAGAGCTCCTTCCGCCGCACCCGCACCTACCACCGTATGAAGCTCGTCTATGAACAGTATCACATCATCCCTTGATTTAACAGCATCTATGAGTGATTTGAGTCTTTCCTCGAATTCTCCACGGTACTTGGTTCCAGCGAGCATTCTTCCAAGATCCAGAGCGAGTATCTTTTTGTTCTTCAACTCTTCTGGAACGTTTCCGCTGACTATTCTCTGAGCAAGCCCTTCAACAATTGCCGTTTTTCCAACGCCCGGATCACCCACGAGAACCGGGTTGTTTTTCGTTTTGCGCTTTAGAATTTCGATCACACGCTGTATTTCTTTTTCACGACCTATTACCGGGCTCAACTTGCCTTCTCTTGCCATTTGCGTTAGATCAATGGTGAACTCAGCAAGAGAGCCGTCCGGACCCTCGTGATTCCCAACACGAGACTCCAGATCATCCAGTATCTCTTCGTTCAAACCATAGGAGCCGAGAACCCGCGCAGCGAGAGTTGAACCATCTTTCAACACCGACTTCAAAACATCTATAGTCGTTATCTTTTTACGGTTAGAAGCGCGCGCGATCCTTCGTGCACCTTCGAGTATCCTGTTCAAATCGCTGGACATATAGATCTCATTGCCTCTCCCATAATAGATGCCAGAGTACTCGTCTATTATGGTTTCAAGTGACTCAGTGATGGATTCTACCGGTATTTCTTTCGAGCGCAGAGCGTTGGCGAGTTCGGTGTCTTCTTCAAGTATCGCCATAACAAGATGCTCGGGTCTCAGGAGATTCTGCTGAATATCCTCCAGAATCTCCTGACTTCTTTCAAAAGCCTTCTTTAGTTTCTGGTCGAAGTTGCGCATACACATCCCTCCTTTTTGTTTAGCACTCGTTATATTAGACTGCTAACATAACGAAAAAGTTCAAACTTTTTCGTAGAAAAGTTCTGTTCACAGCCGGAAATGTAAGGGAAAACGTTGCGGGACAGTCTCGTATTTATCACTCGGTATATTAGACTGCTAATACAACGAGAAGGTTCGAATCATTTCGAAGTCTGTCGTTTTAGTCATCGAAAGAAAAATGTAACATCACTTATGATAAGATTTTCAAGCAAATCAAAAACTTTACCATCATGGTGATCTATGAAACGTCAATCCGATAGACTTGAAGATAGATCCTTAAACTTAACAGGAAGTTTCACGAAAGCGGCCATCATCTTCCCAATGATGTCCGTTTTGGCTTTTGTTCTTTTCACTGCTGCTTTCTTTCAAGGCACATCAACCCTGAAGAGTCTATTCTTTGTATCCGCTACCATTTTGACATTTTTCGCTCTTCTAAATGCCCTTAAGATTGCACTTATCTGCAGATCGAAGCTTGGTCGAACGAACAGGATATTCGACTTTCTAAGTGGTATCTCGGTAAAAAACACAGATTCGCTCATGGAATCGCTTCTCGATACTGCCCTTGCTCTTATACCCGAGTGCGATAGGGGCAGTGTGGCAATAGCCGTTGCCGAGGACAACCGCATCTGGCGCTTTGCTGCGGTGAAAGGATATTCTAATAGACTTCTCGATCTCAGAGTGAATCCTGAACATCTCTATCCTGTTTCTAACAAAGTACAGGAGATTGAAAGAGTGTGGGAATACAACCAGCTGATGCCGGAGGAAATAAAGAGGGTTTTCGAAGCCAGCGGTTCCAGAGACATTGTGAGATCGTTAGCCGTAGGCATCGGAAGGGATGATAAAATCATCGGAAGCTTCTTTCTCGATACCACGAAAGATGTAAAGTTCTCCAACGACTCTAAACGTATACTTCAATCTCTCGCGCTGATTTCTTCGATCATAGTCGAACTAAATCATTCCCGAGAAAAAGAACTCAAATACAGGAAAGAAGCTATGAGGCTGCTTCTCAGTATCCTCGAGGCTCGCGATTCTTACACTCACGGTCACAGCGAAAGAGTAGCTCGCACAGCTGCCCTGATAGCCCGAAAACTCGGCCTCAAAGAAGACGAAGTAAACCACACATACTGGGCGGGTATTCTCCACGACATTGGAAAGCTTGTAATACCGGAAAATATTCTCAAAAAACCCGGACCCTTAACGTCAGAAGAATGGCAAATCATAAAACAGCACCCTGAACATGGAGAAGATTTTGTAAAAAGATTCACTGCTCTTGGCCATTTAGCCATTTTCATCCGTCATCATCATGAGCGTTACGACGGAAGTGGATATCCGGACAACCTTATGGCCGATTCGATACCAGTTATAAGCCGTATAATAGCAGTTGCCGATGCCTTTGATGCAATGTTGAGCGTTCGCGTATACAAACCATCTTTGAAAATCGAAGAAGCGATCGACGAACTTAAAAGAGGAGCGGGCACTCAGTTCGATCCTACGGTTGTCAAAGCCTTTCTCGAACTGGAAGAAGTGATAAAATCAAGACAAAATAAGGTTGTGTAAACTGTGACCACGTGGATACTCCTGAATACGGAAGCCGGAAGTGGACATATTCCAGTAGAGATCATAAGGCTTTTAAAGTCAAAGCTTTCATTGAAAAACACTAACGTGATCATGGGAGCTTTCGGTCGCTATCGGCCATCCGATCTCCCTAATGAATTTCTTTACAGATCTTCAATAAAGGATCTATTCGGTCATCTTTCCAGTATTTACATTCCAGATCTCGTGATCGCCATAGGTGGCGACGGCACCATGAACATGATCGCAAATGCCATAATCAACCAAAAATGGGACGTTCCTCTAATGGGTATAGGCGTTGGTACAGGAAATGTAGGGCCTCTTGTTCGCTTCAATCTGCGAAAATTGAAAGACCTCGATTTTTCGGCCCTTCAGTTCGAATATCTGAGCGCAATAGAGGTCTTCAAAAAAGAACAGCTGGGTTACGCTTTCGTAGATGTAGTCATCGCCCCCACTTTCCTTGGAACCTTCGAAGGTAAACGCGTCGATTTCGACGCGGTGGAAGTCTTAAAAAGTGGTGAACTCAAAGTCGTCAGAAGATCAGAGAGAAGGATCGCTGAAAAAGCGTTCGAAATCAAGTTAAACAGCAAGACGATATTCAAAGGCAACCGCGGAGTAAAGCAAATCGCTGTTGCCCCTCTTTACAAAAGTGAATTCTATGTTGGAAAGGCAGCGACCGGAATTCTCTGTTATGCCCACCATACGAACAGAAGAGCTGTGATTGTTTTGAGCGATCATCCAACAATAGTGGCAAGACCTAAACGCCCGGAAAAGGCCGTCACGGTCAGACAGATACCCTTTGGTGAAAATGACACGATCGTGATGAAAGGCCTTGCACCGAACAACGCCGTGATTCTTGATGGTAACCCTGTGGCTCTTGTGGATGAAAAGGAATTAACCTTCAAATACAGAGAAAATATCATAAAAACCGTGATTCCGCCTGATGGTTCTTTCCTGCCGCTTGCCGTCCATCAGTGACAGCTCTTTCTTTCTCCTTTGTCACGCACATATTTCGATGGGTCTTTCTTGAATTCTTTTTCACAGCCTTCACAGCAAAAATGATAAGTCTTTCCCAGGTAGTTAATCGTTGAATGCACATCCTTTCTCTTCAGCTTCATTCTACAAACTGGATCGGTAAATCTCAAGACACCATCTCCCTCTCTTTTTCTCTCCTTTCATGTTCCTCAAGCGCTTTTAACACAAGCGGATTCAGCTTCCATCCCTGATCTCTAAGCCTTCGTGCGGTGTCATAAAACTCAACGGGTATTTTGTTGTTGTATATATTGTAGCGTTTTCGATACTCTTCAGGCGTGAAGTTACACATTATCACGTTACACCCCGCAAAAAAGCCCTGAAACTGTTTTTCCCTGTTCAGTGTACCTAAAGCTGTTGTTGCCGGCATGAACACGCGTGGTATCGATAACCGTACCAGCGCATAGATTTTGAGCGTAAGATCGGGATCCCCTGGTGGATGGTTTTCAAGCGGGGTGCCGCTGGCAGGTACAAAGGGTCCCAATCCTACCATTTTCACCCCTACATCTCTCAAAAAGATGATATCTTCAGCAATATCCTCAATCGTCTGACCTGGTAAACCCACTATGTTACCAGAACCTGCGATGTACCCTATTTCAACAGTGTGCTTGAGTATACTTATGCGTTCATCGTAATCATCGTCAGGGTGCATGGCCTCGAAGATCTCACGATTTATCGTTTCATGTTTCAAAAGGCATTTTGAAGCGCCCGCTTCCTTGAACCTCGTGTATTCCTCTTTAGTTCTGTTGCCTATCGATATAGACACCGGTGTTCTTGCTCTACGCCGCACCTCCCTGATGATATCTTCCATGAGATCGGCTGTGTAATATGGATCTTCTCCGGATTGAAGTATGATAGTGTTTATCCCCAAACCAGCCATTCTCTCAGCTGTTTCTACTATCTCTTCGGGCTTCATCCTGTAACGCTCGACTTTCCTGTTGGCAGCCCTGATACCACAGTAAAGGCAGTTTTTCTTGCAGTAATTTGAAAACTCAATAACGCCTTTTATCAGAACTGTCTCGCCAGTGTACTTTCGCCTTATGGCATCGGCAAGCTTAAAGAGAAGCCTCAATCTTTCGGGCTCCTCAATCAAAAGAACCTTTACTATTTCCTTCTTTTCCAAAAGTTCATTTTCGGAAGCCTTCAAAGCCACTCGCAATAAAAGCTTGTCGCCCGATCTCTTTATTTCTTCAATGGTCTCTTCCAGAGTAACCGGAGGAAGAATTGTCGAATCATTCAACATCTGCCACTCTCCTCTCATCGCTTAACTCTTTTGCGATCTCGACTGCGAGATCTTCATCAACTTCACCAAACACAGCGATATCACTGAATTCCTTCACCATTCGTGCTGGAGCAAGCCTTTCACTTCCAAAACCCGCGATGTAAGACCAGCGTCTGCCCAATCGACGTGCTATCCACAACTTACATTGGTATCTCTTCGACAGCATACGGAGTTTTTCCTCGAGTTTAGAAATAGAGATCTCTTTCACCCAACTTCACCCGTTCCAGATAGCGCACCAGTGTGGACTTTATCCTCGGATTCGAGACCTTTTCAACCTCTTTTTCTACAAGCTCCCATCCCACTTCTTTCGTGGCATCCGAAGCGTAGTCTTGAAGATACTCAACGAACGTCAAAATGGCGTTGGGCGTGCAGAACTCTTTTACAAAACCCGGTATCGCAAATTCCATGAAATGCTCTCCGGTTCGTCCAAGGCGGTAGCAGGCCGTACAGAAAGAAGGTATATAGCCGTCTCTGGCAAGCTCACCTATCACTTCATCGAGTGAACGCATATCTCCCAGCAGAAATTGACTCTTTTTGTAGAATTCAGGATCTTCTGAGGAGTAAGCACCTATCCCTATGTTAGAACCAGCATCAATCTGGGAAACGCCCAGCGGTAGCACTTCTCTTCTCACCTTTATCGGCTCGCGGGCTGTCAAAATCATCCCAGTGTACGGGACAGCCAGCCTGATCGTGGCGACGAGATGCTTGAAATCCTCATCGCTGACCCTGTGTGGTGGATTTTCCGAAAACGGTGTGGCAACTGCCGGCTCAATGCGCGGAAAAGAGATCGTGTGCGGCCCCACGCCGAATCGCTCTTCAAGATGTATCGTATGGTATATGAGTCCCATAACCTCGAATTTCCAGTCGTAAAGACCAAAGAGCGCTCCAATTCCAACATCGTCTATACCAGCTTCCATAGCCCTATCAAGACCATACAAGCGGTACAAATAATCTGACTTGGGCCCTTTGGGATGAAGTTGTTTGTAAACTTCGGGATGGTAGGTCTCCTGGAAAATCTGAAAAGTACCTATTCCCGCTTCCTTGACAATTCGATAGTCTTCCACTTCCATGGGTGCGGCGTTGATATTGACACGCCTTATCTCGCCATTACCTACTTTAACCGAATAAACCGTTTCAACAGTTTTGGCTATAAATTCAGCGCTGTAATCTGGATGTTCGCCATAAACGAGGATCAAACGTTTGTGTCCACGGGAAACGAGCGCCTCTACTTCTTTCTTCAACTCTTCAAAACTCAACGTTTTTCTTTCAACTGCACGATTACTCACTCTGAAACCGCAGTAAACACAATCATTAACGCATCGGTTGCCTATGTAAAGCGGGGCGAAGAGCACTATACGATTCCCGTAGATCTTCTCTTTGAGTTGTCTTGCACCTTCGTAAATGCTTTCAAGAAGATCAGGTTCCTTGACGTTCAAAAGAGCCGCAACCTCATCAGGTTCCAGACGATTTTTCTCAAGAGACTTTTGAATGATCTCTTCTACACGCTTTCTGTCCGGATTAGCGTTTTTACGAAGCTTTTCTTCAATCTCTGACACATTCACAAAACTCTCAACAGCCCTACTCGTTACTTTCATCACTTTCACCCCCTGAAAAATTTAATTCCCCCGTTCAGGGGGTGAAATGAGAAAATGCATATGGACATTTCTCATCTCACCCCCTTGACCTCAGGCACTGCCCTCGATCTCAGGGTGTGATTATTTTCACAAATATGATACCAATAGACTGTAACAAAAATGTTTCTCTCAAAGCATCTGTGGGTTACCAGATATTTGTGATAAAATTCTCAAAAAGAAGAAAAAGAAAGAAATGTTCCAACATAGAGCTTTTACAGTTGCGCTTCGCTTTTCTCCTCGCAAGC
>DPRG01000081.1:4182-10434 GCA_003538775.1 Thermotogae bacterium | reverse complement strand
ATTCATGTTCTATACCTATGGATTTTCGGCAAAAAAGACGTCTGGTTTTGGGGTAATAGACAAGCTAAAAGGAGAAAATATCGAAATTTTTCCTGAAGATAAAAAAGGGATATTTCTCAATCTTGTACGTCCAACACCGTCTCCAAATCCAAGAGGTGAAGGCAATGTATATCGAAATGATTAAAAAAAATCGAGAAACAATATTGAGAGGGGAAATAGGAGCTTTACTTCATGATATTGGAAAACTTCATCCTAATTTCATCAGAAAACATTCGATAGAAGGCGGGGAAAAGTTTGAACATGGGGATATAGATCAGTTCATGAAACCTGAACTTATCACTCTTTTCAAACGTATAAAGATAGAGGTAAACGATCAAAACGCATCGATATACGACTCGATCAAATTTCATCATAATCCGAAAAACGACATCTTGAAGTATTTGGAACAGTGCGACAGAAAAGACTCTGCTGACGACAAGGGTATCGTGAGAAGAAAGCAGCATCTGGATAGCGCATGGATCTCTTCACCATTTGGATATAAGAAAGAGAAGATGGATCTGGATTGTCTTCAGAAAAAGTTTGACGATCTTCAGGATAACTTGATAGAACTTTTTAAAAGTTATCTCGCGGATATAGGACACCTCAGAAACACTCTGATTAACACACTTAAAACTCCATTTTCTCATGCTCTTGGAGAAACAAGAATCCCGGCAAACGATGTAACTTTATGGGATCATTCGTATTCAACAGCATCTTTGTTTAAATCTGGCCTGGCTGGGATGGTGTGTGGAGCATATCAATCTGTCGGCAAAGAGTTGAAGTGGAGAATCTTTGGCATCTGCTGGAACGGAGTGGAGTTCATAAACAAAGGGAAAAAGGTGGCTGAGATCCAGTCAAGAAACGATGTGATCGAAAATCTCAAAATGGAGTTAAAACAAATCTTCGAGAAAGATGTTCCTGTGGGCAACGCAATCTACAAAGATACGAACGGAATCTATTTCACTTTCCCAGATCTGGACAAGGCCCATGATCTTGCAGAAGAATGTGCAAGAGACGCCTTGAAAGTGATTTATGGAAAATCCCAGAACGAACTGTGGCCGTTTTTCATATTGAGCGGGGCAACTACAACTCTTACAGGCATCACTTATATACTGAATCTTTCATCTGAAAAGAGAAAAGTACCAAAAATGACTCCGGTATTATTTGTTGAAGATGAGGAAAAATATCTCGAAAATCCCGATCTTCCATTCTTTACCATTAGACAGAGTGTATGTCCTGTTTGTGGTATCAGACCGATAGTCGAGGAAAAGAAAAGGTGTGAAGTGTGTAACGAGAGAAGAAAGGGCAGACTTTCGAAGTGGCTTTCAAGCAGGGAAGAAACGATATGGATAGACGAGGTGGCGGATAGCAACAACAGGATTGCTTTGTTAGGCTTGAGTTTCTACCTCGATAAATGGCTCAACGGAACGATGGTGGGAACCATTTATTCGCAGACGTTCAAGGAGTGGTTAAATGCGAAAAAAGGAAAATCAAGTGTAAAAGAAAGCTTGTATGCAGTACAGAATGAATTAATAGAAATGACAGAGAATAGAATTTCAAACATAAAAAAACGAATTAAAGAAATGAAAAGAGCAAGAGATCAAAGCAGGGTTAAAGATAAAATAAATGAAAGCCTTAAGGAAATAGAAAATCTAAATCGAAAAAAGAAAAAAGCTGATTTTGTATTAATTCCAAACAAGGAAACAGCTTTCAAAGTACTATACACGTTCTTCGAAGCCAAAGATGCAGATAAAAAAGAAGATGCTGCGAAGATACTCCACACTTTCTTTGAAGAAAATATCAGATTAGATGAAGACTCTCTTGAAAGACATTTGGAAAACATCAAGATGCGTATAAAAGCTGATGAACTTACCAGAGAAAATCTGGCCACCTTTCTTTTCACCCAAAATCCTTCCCCTGCAAGGCTTTACAGAATATGGCGTGAAACAGAAGAGTTTCTGGATCTGTTGGTTAGAGAGATAAGGGACACAATTTACAGCACTAAATGGAAGAGGATAAGGTTTTTTGTAAACATCGATGGATCCACTGAACGCGAAATGAAAATCGAATCAGAAACTTCTTATATAGTTAGGATACAAGAACTGGATCCTTCTGACCTCCTAGTTTTCCACAACATAAATGGAGAATTCTACACGATCGAATCGCTCGAAAAGTACAGATTCGATAATAAAACCGGCCTGGAAGCGATAAAATCGGCTCTGAACCAAGGTATCAGTTGTATTGAACCGGAAGAAAGCTCGAAAAATAATAAAAATAATTTGGGTAACTTGATAAAAAACGGTGAATACTTACAGGTCAGTAACATTACTGTGGAAGAATACCATCCTTTCATCGAAATAAACAGATCTCCTCTTTCAATTCGTTTAATAGTTCCCGCACAAGATTCGATGAAGATTATATTCCTGATCACGGATCTCTACAACAAAATATTCGAAAAGGTTATCGGAAAATTTCCCCTGAACGTCAAACTTCTCGTGGCAAGAAGAAAGTTCCCACTTTATATGCTCCTCGATGCGGAAAGTAGGATGTTAGAAAGCGAGGGATTCAAAAAGCAGATAGCGATGAATCCATGGTGGAATCCTAAGTACGATGAGTTCTACGGTTTTTATCCCACAAATCCCGCAGAACCTGGTAAAAAATATACCCTGAACGATCTGGCTCCGATTTCCAAGGGAAAG
Organism: Thermotogae bacterium; assembly: GCA_003538775.1. Classification (GTDB taxonomy): domain Bacteria; phylum Thermotogota; class Thermotogae; order UBA12178; family UBA12178; genus UBA12178. Next base: position 7,696 of record DPRG01000081.1, on the reverse strand, counting down.
ATTTTCCATCTTTATCCGGGATACTTTGACTTCGATTTGCTCATGGGAAGTACAGACAGATACAGGATAGTTTATTCGGAGGAGGAGAAGATAAGAAGAGCCGATGAAGACTACAGACTATTTACAGGAAGGCCATACTACTTCTATCAAATTTCCGAGATGCAGGAACTGTGGGATATTTTAGCGAACCTCACAGAATCACAGGTACATTTTATTGAAGAAATGATAATTTCGAAGCTCAGAGAGTGGAGAAATGTGGAAGACGATGAAAAAGAGAATATATTCATGAGATTCGCAGAAAGAGTTTTGAGGGACGCTTTTGGTAATAAATGGAACTGTTTGAGAGAAGAGACAAGATGGTTCCTCTTGAAATCTGCTATCAATGGACTTCTGCTTGATACTATAAACCTTTTCAGGAGAGTAATTGAATGAAAAAGCCTACACCTGTAGGAGGCCTTCCTGAAATAGGTGAAAGAGAACAGAGCGAATCGGAACTTAACCGCCTGTTCCAGATTCATGATTTGCTTCTTTTTCTGTTAATATAGAACCAGAGGAGGTAGTGTCATGTACATTGAGAGGATAGAAGTGAAAAATTTCAAGAGTTTTGAAAAGCTGGAGCTTGAACTTGGAAACTTCAATGTCGTAATTGGACCCAATGCCTCTGGAAAGACCAATTTTATCCATATCTTTGAATTTCTAAGAGATATTATCAACTTTGGTTTGGATAATGCTATATCTTTACAGGGAGGAACCGAATACATAAGAAACATGAAGATCAGAACAACTCGGGATTTATCATTGAGGGTTACTTTTTCTCAACCGCAGTTGCAAGATGAGGAACCCCCCGTCACGTTTCTGAGGAGCGGAGAAAGGTTAAGAGCGGTAAAGGTCGAATACGAGTTCCGCCTACGGTTTGACGAAAAAGGACCATTGTACAGGGTGGTAAAGGACGAGTTGAAGCAGAAATACAGTATTTATAGAAAAAAAGGAGCCCAGATGGATGTTACTTTGAAGGTTTTCCGAAAAAATGAAAAGCTGGACTACCAGATAGAACCACCTGATACTGAGTATAAAAAAATTATTGAATACATGTTCCCTTTCTTGTTGAGAGAAAAAGAAAGAAAAGTACAAGGAAATTCTCTCCTGATAGAAACTCCTGTGTTCAGCTTCCTAACGCCTCTTGGTAATATATTCAGAGAAATTGCCATCTATGACTTCGATCCGAGACTGCCAAAAAGGGCAATTCCTATCACCGCAAAAGCTGAGTTGGAAGAGAACGGTCAAAACCTGCCAATAGTAGTTAAAAACATACTAGAAAATGAAAGAAATAGAAAAAAGTTTCTCAATCTGGTTAGAGAACTCCTTCCTTTCGTAGAAAGCCTTGATATAGAAAAACTCGTAGATAAATCCCTGTTGTTCAAGATACGAGAGAACTATTTTGAAGACTACATACCAGCGCCCTTGATTTCCGATGGCACTATCAATATAATAGCTCTTGTTCTTGTTTTGTATCTTGAAAAAAAGCGTCTGATAATTATAGAAGAGCCAGAGAGGAATATTCATCCTTACCTCATTTCCAAAATAGTTGACATGATGAAAGATGCCTCTCGCGAAAAACAAATAGTAGTCACCACACACAACCCAGAGTTTGTGAAGTACGCAGGTCTGAACAACTTGCTTTTTGCTTTTCGTGACGAAAAAGGTTTTTCAAGAATTGAAAGACCAGCCAATAAAGAAGAAATAAAAGTATTTTTGGAGAACGAAATAGGTATAGATGAACTCTACGTTCAAAATCTATTGTGAGGCATTAAGTATGCCTTATAGAAGATTATTCACATTTGTTGAAGGGAACGATGACGAAAGATTTTTCAACAAAATTGTAGTTCCAGTTTTGAAGGAAAAGTTTGATGACGTAAGATTAGTACAATACGCTCAGATGAAGAAGGAGCGTATAAGGAGTTATATTCGTTCTATCGTAAGTGCGGGCTGGGACTATGTTTATGTGACCGATATGGATGATTCGCCATGTGTAACCGCAAAAAAGCGACAAGTACAAAATGAGTTTCCTGAAATAGATCCCCAAAGAATTGCCATAGTTATCAGAGAGATAGAAAGCTGGTATCTTGCTGGTCTAAGTTTAAACAAGGCTCGTGAATTGAAACTCGGGAAACTTCCGAAGAACACCGATGGTGTAACAAAAGAGCATCTTAGCAGCATGATACCGCGAAATTCTTCCAGAGTAAACTTCATGATCGGTTTGCTTGACAATTTCTCCCTGGAAACTGCTAAAAGGAGAAATAAGTCTTTCAAGTATTTCTTTGAGAAGATTTTGTCCTTGAAGAAAATCACTGAGGATTAAACATCAGAAAGATTCTTACGCACCAACCACTTCATGGGTACACTTCATCATGGGAACGCCCGCTTTGGTGAATTTTCCAAAATTGCACGTTATCCCAGCTTTGTATGCTTCCTGAGAAAGGAACCTGTACTATTGTAATACATCCCGAAAAATCGGACAGAAATTCATAAAACTTTGGCTAATTACTCTCCCTCCTGTGCTTAAGGACATGATAGAAACGAGTTTATTCGGACACTGTCAGTGTATCTCATAGGAATGAAGTATTGAAGCCAGTGGGCGCGCGGCGCATCGGTTAGAACAGATTCTTCCATCTCCGTTGACCTTTTTGAACGCTGTTGCTCGTGTGCTTTGATTTGGGTGATATAATGTTACTGAATCGTCAGTTAATAACTCGTGAGTTACTAACTTGAAAGTTAATAAATACACCGGAAGGTGATATTTTGTGATGTTTATCGACAGAGAGAAGGAGCTTGGAGAGTTGAACAAGTTCTACGACGAAGACAGGTTTCAGTTTGTCGTTGTGTACGGAAGGAGACGGGTGGGAAAGACTTTCCTTTTGCTGGAGTTTTGCAAAGACAAACCCTGCATCTTCTTTACTGCTAAGGAGACGAGCGAGCGGGATATGCTTGAAGGTTTTTCGCAAAGCGTGTTTTCTTTCTTCGGTCTCAAAGGATTGACCTCGTTCGATTCTTGGGAAAAGGCCTTCCAGTTTTTAGCAGGTAGAGCAAGGAATGAAAGGCTTGTGGTCGTCCTGGATGAATTCCCATACATGGTCAATTCATCGAAAAGTTTGCCCTCGACACTACAGAAACTGATAGATCACGAGCTTTCGAACACTCGACTTTTCTTGATTGTCTGCGGTTCTTCCATGTCGTTTATGGAAAAGGAAATCCTTAGCTACAAGAGTCCACTGTATGGTCGCAGAACGGGCCAGCTGCTGGTAGAACCCTTTGACTTTTTCAACGCGAGAAAGTTTTTCCCCAAGTATTCTTTTGATGAACAGGTAGTCGTGTACGGTGTTCTCGGGGGTATTCCCCAGTATCTCAAAGCCTTCGATCAAGAAAAGGATGTTTATGAAAACATAAGATCGCAGATTTTGAGCAAAACGTCCTTTCTGTACGAGGAGCCGATGTTCTTGCTGAGGCAAGAGCTCAG
>DPRG01000081.1:0-3912 GCA_003538775.1 Thermotogae bacterium | reverse complement strand
GAATCGTGAAAAAGTCCTACCCTGTTACCGAAAGAAAGGGCCGAAGAAATTCGATATACACGCTGAACGACAACTTCTTCGAGTTTTGGTACCGTTTCGTCTTTCCAAACAAGGAGCTCATCGATATGGAAAGGATCGACGTGGTGCTCGAAGAGAAGATAAAGCCGCAGATGTCCACCTATCTTGGAAATACTTTTGAACAGATCTGTAGGGAATTCTTGATCCGGATGAACGGATTGGGGAAGTTACCCTTCGTCTTCGAAAGGATAGGCAAGTGGTGGGGGAACAATCCCATCAAAAAGCGTCAAGAGGAGATAGATATACTTGCATACTCGAGAGACCATGCTCTGTTTGCTGAATGCAAGTGGCAAAACAAAAAGGCCGGTTTGGAAACACTCGAAAGGCTTTTTGAAAGATCGAGCTTCTTCGATTTCAAATACAAATACTACGCGATATTTTCAAAGTCGGGATTTACAAGCGAGCTGGAGGAGATGGCATCACACGCAAAGAACATCATGCTTTATTCTACAGAGGAAATCGAGAAAGCGTGAAGCGTGTCATCGTGGCCTGTGCGAGCATAGCGATTCAATAATGCAGATATTTTGAAGCTATCTGATATGTGAACTCAACGAAATCCTGAAGGTTCTCAATTAGTACCACTACTTCTCTCTTCTCGCTCGCTTTTTTATGAGCTCTGTGAATCCATACAGATGATCTTCCTTTTCTTCCAGCTCCACGCCCAGGTCCTTCGCGTTGTCCCTCACTATGTTTCTCAATCCTTTTTCTAACCTTTCAATAGAGCTTGATGCCACCTCGAGCAGGTTTATTCTTATAACTGGGTATTCTTTCCATTCCCACTTGTCGTGTATCCACGTGTCTTTGAACAATTCCCTCTGGGCTTTGAACAGGTAGTACAGCGTCGATATCGTCAAGCTCTTGCCAAACCTCCGAGGACGGGAAAGAAAACAGTTATCTTGTTTTGTCAACATAGACCATGTCGTTTTCGATGATCTGCTTGAAATCGGATATTCCTATGGGCAAACCTTTCACGTTTTTCACCTCGGACGAAAAGAACGAGTAAACTTTTTCAGAAATATCCTACCATGATATTAAAAAATACCGGGAGCTCAGCGCTCCCGGTATTTTGAAAGATGCTCGCGAAGTTGCTTTCGTGTAAGATTGGCTTTCTTGCATACTTCATAAGGTTTATACCCTTTTCTAAGAAGGTTCACCACGGGATCATCTACTATATCCAGTACCATCGCTTTTGTGTTGGTGTGGTGGGGAATCTCCGTGTTGTCGGTGTCCAGCAGCGGATAGCGGTGGAGAGTGAAGGGAGAGCCCGCCACTTCGGGCAGGCTCTCTCCATTCATGTGTGAAGCGATCTTGTTCAGAACGTAGTAGCGTATGTATCCACCAAGGCTTCCTTTTTCGGGATCGTATCTGTTGAAAGCGAGGATGGCGAGGTACCACACCGTCTGTTCGAGGTCCTCCCGGGAAACGATGCTTTTGCCATAGCGCAGGTAGATCTGGTTTGTGAGTTTTCTTACGAGTGGACGGTAGTCGAGGATACTTTCACGCCGCCTCTTCTTCCTGGATCCATCCTGTGGCGTTGAGCCAGTCGACGACGTAATCGATGGCATAGTCCACGATCCTTTCCGTGATATCTTCAGGAAGATGGGGGAGATAGTCGGAGATCACGTCCATTATGATCTCTTTGACCTCTTCCTTTTTCTTTTCTCCCTCACCGGGGCGTTCGATCAAGCTTGCCGCTAATGATACGGCCCCTTTAAGGAAAGACCACATCTCGATCACCTCAGAGAAGGTCGAACAGTTCGTTGGAAACCCTATCCACAATCGTGGCCTGGTCAACTTCGTAGGATGCGGCAACGGCGTTTTTGGATTTCAGGGCATTCATGGCGTTCTGCACTTCAGTCGCTGTGAGATCGGTTCTTGGTTCAGATACGGTGATCCTTCTGCTTCTTCCAGCTGCGGAATCTCTGAAGACAAGGTTCAATACCTTTGCCATGTACTCACACCTCCTTCAAGATCAGATCATGTTATGGGACCGAGTGGAGTGCTTTCTGACACGGATATGTCGACGAGGGTGTAGGTGGTCAGGCTTGCCAGGGTGTATGCGATGTCATAGCAGTCCTGATCGCTCGCCGTTGCTTCGACTCGGATGGTCTGCCTTCGTGTTACAGGGTCTCCGTTTTCGTCCACCGCTCCCGTGTCCCAGAGCAGGCTCAAACGTTTTTCATTTTCACCCACGACCACGGTGTCACCGAGTGCCATCTTCTGCACCTCCTGTTTGAAAACTGGGCGCGCACCCATAATATAGTATACGTATTTATACCTTAAAAGGGTGTAACGCTTTCCCACGAGGAAGGTTACGACCCACGAAAGACGTTTATAGGATGGGTTTTAAAGACCTGATAAGATGAAGATTGGAAGGCCTTTTGTAGAATCGGTGAACCTCTGAAGCTTTTTTATGGATGTGGCTTTATGCTGACGCGTGCGGAAGTTTGCTTGAAATGGAGGAAGTAATCTTTGTTGCCTGGTTTCGTTTTAACCTTTAATAAACGTATCTGTCAACTTTTTCTGCGACTTTGGGTCTTGCTTTTATCTTCGTTTGTGTTATAATCCTATTCGGTTTACAGCCCCCATCGTCTAGCGGCCCAGGACACTGGCCTTTCAAGCCAGAGGCAGGGGTTCGAATCCCCTTGGGGGCGCCAGAAGTGGGAGCGTAGCTCAGGGGAAGAGCGTCTGCCTTACAAGCAGAAGGTCGTAGGTTCAAGTCCTGCCGCTCCCACCAAAAGTGGCCAGGTAGCTCAGTTGGTAGAGCACTGGACTGAAAATCCAGGTGTCGGCGGTTCGATTCCGCCCCTGGCCACCAGGTTTTTGTCCTTGAATTTTTGAAAACAGCGATATCTTAGCGTTTCATCGAAAACGATGCCTACCATCATAGCTGCGCTGGATGAACTTTCATGATTGCGAATTCGTCTAACATCAAAATTCCTATTTTGAAGCGTTCGTTCCTTGACAAAAGCCAATTGGTTTTCGTATAATATAGCGTGTAGATTCAAATCCAATAGGAAGAGAGAAAGGAGGTGAACCTGGAACCCCGGAATTAGGGGGCCAGGGTGTTATGGCGAAGAAACTAACTTTTGTGATCCTCACCGCTGTGGTCCTCGTAGCCCTGGTTGGATGTCTGCCAAAGATCAACCAACCCCCTGTTGTGACGGAGGTTACCGCTCCCGCTACTGTGCTTGAAAAAGAGTCCTTCGAAGTCTCCGCCAAAGCCAGCGATCCTGAAGGAGCAGCTGTGACAGTGCAGTTCACGTTCGGTTCCGTCACAAAGGATGGCGTTCTCGATGGTGGTGTTTACAAAGCTACGTTCACCGCACCAGATGTGTCATCCGATCAGGATATCACTCTCACCGTCACCGCTTACGACGACAAAGGCAAGGCATCCACACCAAAGACCAGGACGATAACGGTCATAGCCAACAAGGCTCCGAGCATAGTCTCATTGGAGGCACCCAGCTCGGTAGATGAAGAGAAGACCTTCACAGCCACAGCGACGGTAGACGATCCCAACGGGCTTGAGGATCTGGACAGAGTGGTCTTCACGTTCGGTGGAAACGAGTTTGTGGTCACATCTCATACTGATGGAGTTTTCGTGGGAAGCATCACGGCTCCGGCAGTGGATGAGAACCAGACTCTCGTTCTTTCAGCCAAGGCATACGACAAGGACGGTAACGAATCCGCACCTGTCACAAGGAATGTGCAGGTGATCAATCTTACCAAGCCTGTAGTGACTGCGGTAAAAGCTCTCGGCACCACTTTCCGTGAAGGCCAGGAAATCACGGTCAGAGCTACTGTAACAAGCTCGCATCCTTTGAACACCAC
>DPRG01000083.1 GCA_003538775.1 Thermotogae bacterium | reverse complement strand
TGGAACATTCCTTTCCTTATTTGCGCGGGGTGCTTTGTTGATGCGAGCGAAGGAGAAAGCGAGTGAGAGTAGGGTGATCACGTGTGTTTTGTCCACTTACTTCTTTCTGGAAGCGATCGTTTGTGAGTGCTTGCGAGGAAAAAAGCGAAGCGCAACTGCGAAAATTTCACTCTGGAACACGCCTCACTTTTTTCTGGTAGCGATCGTTTGTGAGTGCTGGCGAGAAGATAAGCGTAGCATAACCGCGAAAACTTCCCGCCGGAACAATCCTTTCCTCACTAACCATCCAGAACAGCGATCGCGGCAAACGCACCATATATGGTCCCAAAAGCTATTAGAAAACCAAGGCGCGCATAAAGAGCCACGGGTGAAAAGACTAAGGTCAAAAATCCCACCATCAATCCCAAGCTGTTGGTGAGTATCACCGGCACTACCTTTCTTTTCCTTCCATCACCACTATTTTTTGCTTCCATTAAATGTATGGAATAATCTATCACCAAACCTGCGAGTATACTCGCTACAATACTTGTGGAGATTTCCAGCCAGATATTGGTTGCCGACATGAAAAAGAAATTGAATATCAGCGTCAAGAGAACAGGGGAAACCGCCAGAAAGCTCCTTAACAGCTTCCTGAACAACGCTAATGTAATTGCAAATATGAAAAGAAATGTAAAAACTACTGATATCACCTGGCTTTCCAGGATCTTGTTGTTCAAAGAGGCCATAACCAAAGGTTCTCCCGCTATATGAATTTGAAGGTATCCTGGAAGACGAGAACTCAAAACTCTTATCTTATCCGCTATGACTTGAAAGCTTCTCGAATCGGTGAAAGACACCTTTACCATTATCTTCAGAGCATTACCGTTGATGAATTCCGAAAGCTGAGGAGTTGTTTTCGAAAACACCTGTAACAGAGGAAGAGGTATAGAGTAGTACCTCCAGAAATCAAGAGCACTCAGAGTACCGGTAACCCCTTTGAGATTCTCCACTTCTCCTATAAAATCCAGTAAATGTTTTTGGTCTTCTACGGTGAAGGGAGAAGGTTTTTCAACCACAACGTACAACGGCACAGCCCATCCAAGGTTCTCAATAGCCTTCCTCGCTGCCATGTTAACCTGCGAGCTTTGTCGAAAGTAACTAAAGTTATCGAAATTGACCTCGATGCGCGGAATCATCCATATGGAAACCACAAGTACTATCAATGAAACTAAAAGAAACCAGCGACGCCACCTTTTATTCATTTGGACTTTCAAAAAAAGAAGATTCCACTTTCTTAAGGGTTTTCTCTCAAATTTCTTCGGGTGCAGGTTAACCAGGATAGCTATCCAGGGTATAACCCCAAAAACCACTATCAGACTCAGAAATATACCACTGGACACAAGAACACCGAGTTCTCTGAAAGCTTTCAAGGGAGTGAAAAGAAACGAGAGAAAAGCCGTAGCTGTGGTCAAAGCCGAAAGGAAGATAGGACGCCATTCTTCTTTTATTGCTTTTTTCACTGCTTCACTTACGGAGAAGAACCTTAAATGAAAAACCAATCTGTCGACAAAGTGAAGACCGTAAGCTGAGGTTATTATTATCAGAAAGATACCTACGGTTGCCGTGAGTATGTTCACGGGAATGCTCAAGATACCCACAAGTTCGTAAACCCACAAAGCCGCTATTACTGCTGCCAGAGGTGGAAGGGCCGCAGCAACAGTGTTTCTGAGTCTTAGATAATAAATCCCACAGATGAATAAGAAAAGAAGAGGCGGGTATACCATTGAAAGAATCCAGACAGATCTATCGAGCTCTGCATCAACCACAGGTTGTCCCGTGAGTACCATCTCGAAATTGTTCAATTCAATGGATTTCAACCACTCCACGAGTTCAGGGTCATATTCCTTTAATCTCACTATAAGTGTGGTAATCCTTCCGTCACTGCTTATTATGTTCCCCACATAAAAAGGATCTTTTAACATCTCCGAAGGCTTTTCTTCCAGATACCTGGTGGAACCAATCAAAAAGCCTCTCAATTCCAGCTTCGACGCTTCCAGGATAGAATCCACACTTTTTACCGACTCTCTGCTGCCAACAAGACTTACGAGTTTCTCAATCTCTTCAAGGGCGCCTTTGTTTTCAAAAATACTTCCCCTTATGTTTGGTTTCAGCTCCAGAAGGCAAAGAAGAATCCCTTCTTCAGGAAAAAGGGACTTCACCAACCTCAAATTCTCCATAGAGGGATCTTTCTCAGGCAACAGAGATTGTGTAGAAGAAAGATTAAAACGAGAAAAAGCCACAATTCCTATTAAAACCGTGACAAAAACAAGAAGTCCCAGAAATACCAGCGACTTAAATCTATTCACTATTTCACCACCAGTATATCCGTGTGATGCCCGTCACAAATTATCAGCACTATGCACCGGCGAAATTTAATTTGATATGCCAGTGGCGCATGATATGATATTTCCTCACATTACAAGTCAACGAAAATACTCTCTGAGGCTTTATCGAAACCCCAGGATCTGACAATATCTTTATATCATGCACTTAGCCTTTCTTCCAGCAAAAAGAATGTAATCTTCGTCACCGGCTCTGGTAAAGTATTGTGAGGAGCATTTGCGTCAACCTTCTTGATGAAGCGGGAAAACCGGTTTCACGGATTTAGCCATTTTTTTGAGGGTTTCTATCTCCTCTTCAGTTATTTCCACGCCCTGTTTTTCAATTACCTCGCACATCCACCATAGAAATTCCTGATGGCTCGGACTCACCGCCGCCATAACAGGCAACGAAAGGGTGAAGCGCAGTGCCAGGGAGGCTTCTTCATAAGTGTCAACCGGGTGATACCAGCATTTAGGCCAGCGCTTTTCTTCTCCTTCTTCCAGACTTCTTTTTGCCAATGTCTTTATCGCAAGAATTCCCATGTTTCTCTCCTTAGCTTTTTGATACAATCTCTGACCAAATCCTTTCTTTAACCAGCTCGCCCAGTTCAAAGGGAAGAGAACGGTATCAAAATCGAAATGTTCCAGCATGGCGAGTGCTGCTTCTTCGGAATGAGCTGAAAATCCAATGTACCTTATTAACCCTTCCTTTTTCGCCTTTTCAAAAGCCTCCGCGGCACCACCTGGGGCAAAAATAGCATTTACTTCCTCAAAAGTAGTTACGGCATGAAACTGATAAAGGTCAAAATGGTCGGTTCTCAGTTTTTTCAACGATTCATTGAGCTCTCTCCAGGCACCTTCGAAAGTTCTCTCTGTTGTTTTGCAGGCAAGAAAAACTCCATTTCTGTAAGGTTCCAGTGCCGGTCCGAGTTTTTCTTCAGCATCTCCATATGAAGGAGCAACATCGAAGTAGTTGATGCCTCTGTCTACCGCTTTCGCCACAATCTCTTTCGCTGCCTCAGGCGACTCGTTCATAACAACAATCCCACCGAATCCAACCACAGAAAGATGCTCACCGGTTCTTCCAAGTAAACGTTTCTCCATCTTTCTCACCTTCTTTCTTTAATACAGAAAGCCTGAAAAATCAAAGTTCGAGATGCTCCCTTATCGCGTCGTAATGCTGTTTAATCGATTTTATTAGCATATCTCTATCTCTTCTCAAAAGAGCCTGGAAGACCCTTTTATGGTTTTCTATTGATTGCTGCTGGTATCCATGATCCCATAGATAATCCCTTTTTAACACGAGCCAGATCTTGCTCTTCATGTAATTGGTAAGGCGATCCAGAAAATCGTAGAGAATAGTATTCCCGCAGGCCTGGGCGTAAATATGGTGAAACATCACATCCGCTTCTACCACATCGAGTATCTTCCCCTGATGGAAATTTACCTCCATGCTGTGAAGCGCGTATTCCATATCCTCTAACATCTGGCGCGTGAAGTTTTCCGTAAAAAACGTGGCGATTGCTACTTCCATGAATTCTCTTGCATTTATCAACTCATCGAGATCATACTCTATCGAACCGTTATCATAAAAAGGTTCGCTACCATCAGGCAACCTGATAACGTAATTGCCACTACCCTGACGGCTCTCCACTATTCCTATGGCTTTAAGATAACTGATCGCTTCTCTCACAATGATTCTGGAGACCCCAAAGCGTTCTGCAAGAGAACGTTCTGTTGGCAATCTGTCGCCAACATTCAGACGCTCTGTTAAAATCAGATTCTTTATTCTCTCAACAACTTCTTTACTTTTCAAAACCTCATCACCTCTAACAGATTATAACAGCCTCGCTATCCGATATGATCATTAAGATATACCACAATACCAGTCCAGGAAGACGTTCAAAAGAACATCGTTTGGTGTCCTGTCAACATCATACCCGGTTAAAAGCAGTGATCAAGCGATACAAAGCATTCCTGCTTTTTAACGTAATTCGGTGTCAGGTATGACGAACAATTTCATCTCTCAGCTTCAATTTCTTGATCTAATCTTTGAGTTTTTCGTGTATAATAAGCCAAATCAGTTTTTACTCAGGGGGTTGGATAATGGTCCGGGTGGGAGTGCTCGGCGCCACTGGTTATACCGGATTGGAATTAGTGAGACTTTTAAAAAGGCATCCCTATGTGGAACTGACATATCTGTCTTCTCAGAGTTTTGCTGATAAGACCTTTTCTGATGTGTACCCTCACACCAAATTCGACCGCCGGTTAAATAGAATCGATCCTGATGAGATCGCAGATAAATGCGATCTCGTTTTCACGGCTCTTCCAGCTGGAACGAGCTATGAAATTGCCGTCTATCTTGCAGAAAAAGGGTTAAAGGTAATCGATCTGGGAGCCGATTTCCGCTTTGATGATCCGGAAATTTATGAAACCTGGTATGGCCAGAGAATAGACTATAAAGGCTTCCGTCGTGTTTATGGCTTAACGGAATTGCACAGAGACGAAATCAGAAAAGCGGATATCGTGGGAAACCCTGGTTGCTATCCCACAAGTGTTATCATCGCCGCCGCTCCGATACTAAAATCCGGTCTATGGCGTGATTCAACCCTCATAGTGGATTCGAAATCGGGAGTCTCAGGAGCTGGAAGATCATCCAAACTCGACCATTCATTCAGCGAAGTGAACGAAGCTGTCAAACCTTACAAAGTGGCAGACCACAGACACGTACCGGAAATGGAACAGGAACTTTCGAAGCTTCTCGGGCGGCCTACAAACGTGGTGTTTACCCCCCAGCTTGTTCCAATGACGCGCGGTATCCTCAGCTGCATCTATCTTAGCGGTATAGAAGCGAGTCTGGACGATCTCCTGACTCTATACGGCGATTTCTATAAAAACGAAGAGTTCGTTCACGTACTTCCAAAAGGTGTTTACCCCTCAACAAAGTGGGTTACGGGATCAAATTACGTTTTTATCTCCATAGCTAAAGACGAACGAACAAAAACCACGATAGTGCTCAGTGTGATTGACAACCTTGTCAAGGGGGCTTCCGGTCAGGCCGTTCAGAACATGAACGTTCTTCTTAGGTTTGACGAGAAGACAGGACTCGATATCGAGCCGCTATTCCCATGAAAGAAAAGGGGTAGAGACCATGACGTTAGATATACCTGCGGGATTCAAATTTGCAGGCGTGCACTGTGGCATCAAAAGAAAGAGAAGGGATCTCGCTCTGATGTATTCAGAATATCCCTGCTCTGCCGCTGGTGTCTTCACCACCAACGTGGTCAAGGCCGCACCGGTCATCTACAACATGGAAGTACTCAGATCCGGTAGTCCCGTGAGAGCGATCGTCGTGAACAGTGGGGTTGCCAACGCATGCACCGGTGAACAGGGACTCAAGGACGCTCGTAGAATGGCTGAAAAAACTGCGGATGTTCTAAAAATTCCTCTCTCAAGCGTGCTGGTTTCTTCCACAGGTGTTATAGGTGTGCCCCTTCCAATGGACAAAGTGGAACATGGTATCGAAATGGCTTCATCCAGACTTCATCACGATCCATCCGAAGCGGCTCATGCCATCATGACAACAGATACAAGGCCCAAAGTCGCCAGCCGGTGCTTTGAACATGCCGGGAAGATGATAACCGTCTTCGGTATGGCCAAAGGAGCCGGAATGATACATCCCAATATGGCAACCATGCTGGCATTTCTGTTTACCGATGCCAGGGTTACCCCAAGGGCCTTGTCCAACATCCTGCGGCGCTCAGCAGATCTAACGTACAACATGATCTCCGTTGACGGTGACACGAGCACTAACGATATGGTACTGCTTTTGGCGAACGGAGCTTCCGAAACACCAGGGATAGACCTTTACACGCCTGGTTTTCAGGAATTATTCAACGCTGTAAACGATGTAAACGAGAAACTCGCAAAAATGATCGTTTCAGATGGAGAAGGTGCAACAAAAGTCTTCGAGGTCAGAGTGGAAGGCGCAAAAACAGATTCTGATGCCAGATTGATAGCACGTTCTATAACATCTTCAAATCTTGTAAAAACGGCTATTTATGGTGCTGACGCGAACTGGGGAAGGATCCTGGCCGCTGCAGGTTATTCAGGAGCGTGGTTCAATCCGGAAAACGCTTCTCTGGAAATAGGATCAAATGGTGAATGGGTTGTCTTGCTGGACAGAGGAACGCCTGTAGAATTCGACGAAGCCTCAGCGAAGAGGCTATTATCACAGAATGAGATTGTAATCTCACTTAAATTCCTCGACGGAAATGGAAAAGCGAGGGCGTGGGGTTGTGACCTGACCGAACGGTATGTGGAAATCAACGGGAGGTACAGAACGTGAAAAACGCCCTGGAGCGCGTTAATATACTGCTTGAAGCACTTCCCTACATCAAAAGATTCCATGGAAAAGTGGTGGTCATAAAATACGGCGGAAGCGCTATGAAAGACCCTGAGTCTCAAAAAGCGTTTGTCGAAGACATCGTGTTGCTCAAGTATACTGGCATGAAACCCGTTGTGGTCCATGGAGGCGGACCCGAAATCACCCAGATGTTGAAGAGGCTCGAAATCGAACCGATTTTCAAAAATGGTCTGCGTGTGACAGACGAAAGGACCTTAGAAGTTGTGGAAATGGTCCTTGCCGGAAAGATAAACAAAGATATCGTCATGGCTTTGAACAAAAAAGGTGGGAAGGCTGTTGGAATATCAGGCAAGGACGGTGAACTTATCGTTGCCGAAAGGGAAACCATGTATGGAGATATAGGCTATGTTGGTCGTATCGTCAGGGTGAACCCTGAACTTCTTTTATCCCTGCTCAACGAGGGTTATATACCCGTTGTATCCCCGGTGGCTTCGGGGATAAATGGTGAAACGTTCAACGTAAACGCCGACACCGCCGCAGCGGAAATCGCCATATCTCTTAACGCCGAAAAGCTGATACTGCTTACGGATGTGGACGGGATAATGAAAGACGGAAAAATCCTTTCCTGTCTGACGGTTTCGGAAGCTGAGAAGCTCCTCGAAGATGGAACCGTCACAGGTGGGATGATTCCGAAACTTCGATGTTCTTTGAAAGCCATAGAAAACGGTGTCCACAGTGTCCACATAATCAACGGAGGAGTAGAACATTCTTTGTTACTTGAGATATTCTCGGACGAAGGCATTGGAACCATGATAACAGGGAGGTGAATCTTTTGACCGAACAGAACGGTGTTTCTTTCCTCATGAACACTTACAATCGGTTCCCCGTCACGATCAAACATGGTAAAGGCGCGAGGGTGTGGGACGAAAAAGGCCGATGTTACCTCGACTTCACAGCTGGCATTGCCGTGAACGTCCTCGGGCATGGACACCCAAAGTTGCTGGACGCTATTAAAAACCAGGCGGAGAGAGTGATACACGTATCCAATCTTTACTGGAATGAACCACAAATTAAACTCGCAGAGCTTCTCTCAAAGCATACAACAGGAGGTTCGGTTTTCTTTGTTAACAGTGGCACAGAAGCGAACGAGGCCGCATTGAAGTTAGCAAGAAAGTTCGGCAAAACCAGAAGCGAGAAAAAGTACAAGATAATAAGCACGATCAATTCTTTTCATGGAAGAACCTACGGTTCTCTCAGTGCAACCGGACAACCAAAATACCAGCGATCTTTCACCCCGATGCTCGAAGGTTTCGAATACGTGGAGTATAACAATGTAGATTCTCTTGCATCCAAAATGTCCCCGGATGTCTGTGCGGTAATACTTGAACCCATACAGGGAGAAGGCGGTGTCCTTCCGGCAAAGAAAGAGTTCCTGGAAACAGCGAGAAGATTGTGCGACGAATATGACGCTCTCCTTATTTTCGATGAGGTGCAGACAGGTATGGGACGCACGGGACATCTCTTCGCATATCAGTACTATGGAGTCACACCCGATATTCTGACTGTGGCAAAAGGGCTCGGTGGAGGCGTTCCCATAGGCGCGGTGATAGCCAACGAAAAGGCCAACGTGTTCAAACCAGGAGACCACGGCTCCACTTTCGGTGGAAACCCTCTGGCATGTGCTGCTGGTGTGGCTGTGATGGAAACGATCACTTCAGATGGCTTTCTGGAACACGTCCGCACAGTGGGTGATTACCTCTTAGAAGAGCTGAAGAAACTCGCTGAAACCTACGATGTAATTTCGGAAGTGCGAGGAATGGGAATGATTTTGGGAATTGAATTGCAAAAAGATTTGAAAGCCTTAGACTTTGCTATGAAATGCCTGGATAAAGGACTGCTGGTTACCCTTTCCGGAAACAATACCATAAGACTTCTCCCTCCTTTGATCATAGAAAAGTCAGATGTAGATGAAGCGGTGGAGATGCTCGACTCGGCGTTCAGGGGGTGAAGAAATGGAAGAAACCATTAAACAGCTTCCTTTCGTGAAAGGCCTTGAAGGTATAGCTGTGGCTATAAGTTCGATTTCCCACATCGATGGAAAAGCGGGTAGATTAATCTACAGAGGTTTTCCGGTTGAAGACCTAGCACAGAATTCGAGTTTTGAAGAGGTGGTCTTTCTTCTCTGGCGAGAACGATTGCCTTCCAGCAAGGAACTGGAAGAATTCAAGGAAAGACTTAAGGAGGAAAGGGAATTATCACAAGAACTAATCGAAATCCTGAAACTTTTACCCCAAACAAGTCACCCCATGGATGTGTTGAGAACCGCGGTATCAGCCATGGGGATTTTTCACAGGAAGTGTAACGGAAAAGGGTTTTCTTTACTGGACGATGCGATCTCCATCCTGTCTCGTATCCCTACTGTCCTGGCCACCTTTCACATGCTGAGATCTGGCAAATCCCCTATTCCGCCATCAAAAAAACTCGACCACGCTTCGAACTTTTTATACATGATGAACGGTGAGCCTCCAGAGATGGACGTTGCGAAAATCTTCGACGCTATCCTGATTCTTCACGCTGAGCAGGAAATGAACGCTTCCACTTTTGCCGCAACAGTAACGGCATCCACTCTATCGGACATCTACTCCGCCATCACCTCTGCCATTGGTACTCTCAAAGGACCCATACACGGTGGAGCAAGCGAAAAGGTGATGGAGGTGCTCGATAGCATAGAAGACCTCTCGAAAGTGGAAGAGTTCGTAGAGCGGAAGATCAGCGCGGGCGAAAAGATCATGGGATTCGGCCACAGAATATACAAAACCTACGATCCCAGGGCCGTCGTTCTGAAGTCGATGGCGAAAAAGCTGGTAAAAAGCGAAGATGGAAAGAAACGCCTGGAAACAGCTATGAAATTAGAAGAAGCCGTTGTATCCCGGCTTGGAAGTAAAGGCATCTACCCCAACGTGGACTTTTATTCTGGAATCCTTTACAGTGAACTCGGGATTCCAAAGGACTTCTTCACGGCGATATTCGCCATGGCACGTTGCGCCGGATGGGCGGCACACATTATGGAATACACTGAATCGAACAGGATTTTCAGGCCAAGGGCAATATACGAAGGGCCAAAAGATTTGAATTATATGGAAGAAAAGAAAAAGGTGGGGTGAAATAGATGGGTCTAACCCTCGCTGAAAAAGTCATATCCGAACACATCGGACGTGAAGTCAAACCCGGTGATATCGTTGTTGTGCCTGTAGATCTCGCGTTTGTGCAGGACGGTACTGGTCCTTTAACGGTGGAAGAGTTTAAAGATATGGATTTCAAAAGTCTAAAAGCTCCGAAGGCGGTTCTTTTTATTGACCACGCTTCACCAAGCCCAAGAAAGGAACTTTCCAATGCCCAGAAAGTCCTCAGAGAGTTTGCTGAAGAATATCACGCTATCCTTTCCGATGTGGGCCAGGGCATCTGTCATCAGATCGTCGCCGAGCGCTACGCCAGACCGGGAGATATCATCGTGGGAGCGGATTCTCATACCTGCACTGCCGGTGCACTCGGCGCCTTCGCAACTGGTATGGGATCAACAGATCTGGCTTTGGCTTTTGGCACTGGTAAGGTCTGGCTTAAGGTACCTTCAACTGTACGCTTCGAACTTGAGGGAAATCTCCACAAAGGTGTCACCGCCAAAGACGTGATACTCAAAATAATAGGTGATATAGGTGCAGACGGAGCTACTTATCAGGCGATGGAATTCGACGGCGAGTTCGTCCGCCAGCTCTCGGTGGAATCTCGACTCACAATATCGAACATGGCTGTAGAAGCGGGTGCTAAAACTGGCATAATGCCGTCTGACGAAAAAGTAAAGGCGTACCTCGACCTTTACGGAAGGGGTAGCGATTTCACGGAAATCTTACCCGACAAAGACGCGGAATATGAAAGGATAATCAAAATCGATGTTTCAACTATAGAACCGCTGGTCTCTCTTCCGCATACAGTGGATAACGTGAGGCCCGTCGCGGAAGTTAAAGGGCTCAAAATCGACCAGGTGTTCATCGGCACATGCACCAATGGACGTCTCGAAGATCTTCGCCTGGCGGCTTCAATACTGAAAGGAAAGAAGAAGGCGGATCACGTACGCCTGATTATCCAGCCAGCTTCAATAGACGTTTATTTCAAAGCACTCAAAGAGGGGCTTATGGAAATCTTTCTCGAAGCTGGTGCCGTTGTCCTTCCTCCCGGGTGTGGTCCTTGTGTGGGCATACATCAAGGTATACCCGCCGATGGTGAGAAGGTTCTTTCCACGCAGAACCGAAATTTCAAAGGAAGAGCGGGAAATCCTTTCGCCGAGATTTTCCTCGCTTCACCAGCAACTGCGGCTGCCTCGGCCGTCACCGGTTTTCTGACAGACCCAAGAGAGTTTCTTTGAGGGGTGAAAAGAATGATTAGAGGAAGAGTCTGGAAATTCGGCGATGACATCTCGACAGATCACATAGCTCCGGGTAGATATTTCCACCTCCGAACGAACCTTCCAGAATTAGCGAAGCATGTCCTGGAGGATGCACGTGAAGACTTTCCTAAATTGGTGAAACCCGGTGATATCATAGTGGCGGGGCGTAATTTCGGTCTGGGTTCATCAAGGGAGCACGCACCAAGGATAATAAAGCTTGCGGGCGTATCGGCAGTTGTTGCTAAAAGCTTCGCGCGTATTTTCTACAGGAATGCTATAAACATCGGGCTTCCTCTCGTTGAAACCGACGCAGTCGATCGTATCTCTGAAGGCGATGTGGTGGAAATCGATCTGGAAAGCGGTCGCTTAAAAAACCTTACCACCGGAGAAAAGTACACTTTCGCTCCCCTTCCGCCATTCATGATGGAGGTCTTAAAACTCGGCGGAATAAAAGAATACATTCGTAAATATGGCGATTATCGCATTTGAGGTGAGCAAAATGAAACAGCCTGTGGTATACATCGAAGGCGATGGAATCGGGCCTTTTGTGATGAAAGCTGCCAGATTTGTTGTGGATGGTGTGGTGGGAATCGTTTATTCCGACAGGAAAATAGAATGGCGTGAAGCCCTTGCGGGGAAGAAAGCCCTGGAAGCAACGGGCCAACCTTTGCCCGAAGAAACCTTGAAAATGATCGAATCGACAGGGGTGGCCATTAAAGGACCTCTTGAAACTCCTGTGGGAACTGGCTACAGAAGCCTCAACGTTCAAATCAGGCAGAATCTCGACCTTTTCGCATGCATTAGACCTGTCAAATGGATCCGGGGTATTCCCAGTGTGGTGAAAAACCCTGAACTTCTCGACGTGGTGATCTTTCGGGAAAACACCGAGGACGTTTACGCCGGCATAGAGTGGGATGCATTCTCCAGCGAAGCCGCACATGTTCGCAGTTTTCTGAAGAAACAATTCGGAATTGAAATCCCCCAAGACAGTGGTATCGGCCTGAAACCGATCAGCGAAAGGGCAACAAAACGTATCATGCGAGCTGCTGTGCGTCATGCAATTCAAAATAACAGAAAGAGCGTTACAATCGTGCATAAAGGAAACATTATGAAACATACCGAAGGCGCTTTCAGGAAATGGTGTTACGAAGTGGCAAAGGAAGAATTTCGAGGATTCGTGCGATTCGAGGATGAAGCTGAAGACGGACGAATCCTTGTGAATGATCGCATAGCAGATGACATGTTTCAGCAGCTCCTTCTTTTCCCCGAACAGTATGACGTGATAGTGACAACAAATCTCAACGGTGATTATCTTTCCGATGCATGTGCTGCACAGGTAGGAGGTATAGGTGTCGCACCAAGCGCCAACGTGGGTGAAATATGTGCGGTTTTCGAGCCCACACACGGTACAGCACCGAGGCTCAAACACCCTGAATACGCCAACCCTTTATCTCTGATTCTTTCTTCAGCGATGATGCTGGAATATATCGGGTGGAAAGACGCGGCTTCACTGTTGCGCAAATCCGCTGAAAAAGTCGTTGAAGAAGGAGTAGTCACACCGGATCTCGCAGAAAAAACAGGGAGACGTGGTGTATCTGCCATGGAATTTGCCCACAGGATTGTCGAGGAGGCAAAAGTGCTGTGGAAAAGATGAAGGCTATGGTGCTTCATGCACCAGGACCTGTGGAATCGAGACCTTTATCTTTCGAAGAAATCCCAATTCCGTCGCTCGATGACGACGAGGTTCTCATAAAAATTCATGCTTGCGGAGTCTGTCACACGGATCTGCACACGGTTGAGGGCGAAATCGCGTTGCCAAAATTACCCGTCATTCCGGGACACCAGATTGTTGGAACTATAGTCAAAAAGGGAAAAAAGGTAAACAAAAGAAGCGTTGGCCAGCGCGTTGGAGTAACCTGGCTCAATTCGAGCTGTGGAAAGTGTGAATACTGCAAAAACGGGCTCGAAAACCTGTGTGATAACATACGTTTTACCGGTTTACATGCCAATGGAGGTTACGCAGAGTATACAGCGGTAAAGGAAGACTATACCTTTCTCATACCCGAAGGCTTTGGAGATCTTGAAGCTGCACCCCTATTATGTGCTGGAATTATCGGATACAGATCCCTCCGATTGAGTCAGATAAAACCAGGACAACGTCTCGGACTTTACGGTTTCGGAGCCTCGGCACATATAGCCATTCAGATAGCCAAATACTGGAAGTGCGAAGTCTATGTGTTTACACGCAGCGAAGAACACAAAAAACACGCGCTTCAACTCGGCGCCCGATGGGTTGGTAACGCTCAGGATGAGCCTCCAAAGAAACTCGATAGCGCCGTGATCTTTGCGCCTGCCGGCTGGATTGTGCCCTACGCTTTGAAAGCTTTGAAAAAGGGCGGAACACTCGCCATCAACGCGATCCACATGAGCCCCATTCCTCAGATGGAATACCGTACGATCTATTACGAAAAAACCCTGCGCAGTGTGGCCAATCTCACTCGTCAAGACGCTGAAGAATTCCTTGATTTAGTACCCAGAATACCTGTAAAAACCGATTTCGAAGCCTTTCCACTCGATGCCGCAAACGACGCCTTGTTAAAACTGAAAAAATCTCTGATAAACGGAGCGGCTGTGCTCAAAATGGAATGAGGCTTTCATGACGAGATATCTGTTAAAGTTTCTGATTTCAGCTGCGGTGATCGTTGTCGTTTCGGAAATTAGCAAGCGCAACACCCTTATCGGAGGGTTGATCGCTTCTCTCCCTCTGACATCGATGCTGGCTATTCTATGGTTTTACACTGACACAAGAGATACCGGAAACGTCGCTTCATTGTCAATGAGCATTCTATGGTTCGTAATACCTTCTCTTGTATTTTTCATAACTCTTTCGCTTTTACTCAAGAAGACGAGCATCGGTTTCTACCCTTCTTTTATTCTCTCCACGCTCCTAACCATGCTCTCATACTACATATTCGGAAAAATTGCGGGATTATAGCACTCTCCACATTAAAAGTCTGAAGGTAAGAACCAAAACGCACGTGATCACACAAATGTCACCCACTTGCCTCTTCCCTCGCATCAACAAAGAAGGAAAGACTACATCACACATCTCGGTTTCTAAATTGAGCTCGGCG
>DPRG01000084.1 GCA_003538775.1 Thermotogae bacterium | reverse complement strand
CATTCGATCCAGATACGGAAGTACTGGAGGAATATCAAAAATTGATCGAGGATTCTAAACGCCAGTTAGAAGGAATGGTTGAAGATTATTATTATTATGACTCTGCGGGAGTTCCCTACGACCTTCTGGGGGTAAGTACAGATCCCTGGCTCTTATCGGGAGACGAAGATATCGACGACGAATGGATGAAAATGATGGCCGACGCGATAGTTTTTATGGAAACAGAAATGTATGACCTCTTCCATGGCATCTGGAACATGAGAGATAAGGTAATGGCTGTCTGAAAGGAAAGGTTTCTCAAGATAATCGAAGAAGAAAACCTCGATCCAGAACAAGTTAACAGGATATTTTCAAAAATTTTCCAATGGCGGAGAACTCTTTTGGAAAAAGCCCATGATAGTCCGAAAGAAAAACCACCAATACAGAACTCGAGCAGCTATGAGCCTTATGAATCTGAATGTGTTGAAGACATCACAGAAGTCGAATTCCTGGGTGAAGATATTGAAATTTCTACGGAAAATCTTGATGATCCTCCATTTTAATTCGAGTACTGTATTGAGAAAAGGGGGTGAAGCGTGTGGAGTGGTTTCTAATGATTTCTGTAGCTTCCAACATATGGTTCTTAACGGTTCTGCTGTTGGATTACTACGCCAAAGAAACCTACTATGAGAGTCTGGAATCTCTGGTGAACTACGACAAAGAAACCGCAAAACACCTAAATCACAGAGCTTCTCAACTCTTCAAGATGGTAAATATCCTGTCCTTAGGACTTCTTCGCGAGGAAGAGTTATCAAGAGTGACAGAAAATGTGGATGAATCAGACGATATCAACGAAAAATTAGTTATAGTTACCTTTGTACCGATGATACATCTCACGGATGAAGAAATCGAAATGCTGAAAAACGACAGAGACACATTCCTGATGGCACCCCGTCACCTTTTTCCACGCGAAAGAATCGAAAAACTCGAAGAAATCGCCAGCAAGATGTTTAAAGCGAGGTCCGGATTGTAGCTAAAAACTCGGTCTAACAATGCCGTAATAACGGCCCACTACACCCAAAAAGTTCGAAACAATCTGGATAATGCATTTCCTCCTGGAACAAAAGAACAAAATTGTCCTTCAAATATGTGGTGAAATTTTTCACTTTTGTCTTTTATCTCCTCGCACACTCATCGCCTTTTTCTCAACCTCGCTTAGAAACAACTTGACTGTTTTCTCAAGTTGTCTATATATTCCTTTCTCATTATGGCAAAATCGATTGTTTTTAAAAATTCTTCTCAACCACAAATCTGCAGAGAAAAACACATAGCTATGTTACCTGTATTATCACCTCTTCTTTGCTTCAACTGAAGAAATCAAAAATAAAAGTAAGGAGGTGAGTTCGCATGTTTGGAGCGGTTTACTTTGGAGTCTTGCTGGCAAATCTGACTGAGAAGTTAATAGATCAACTAATAAATCAAGCAACCGATAAACTTCAGAAAAAAGCGGAGGAGTCGTTGATGGAAAAGCTACAAAACGAATCAGAAACAAGCAAATGAAAAAAGTCGGAAAGGGTGGGGCTCAGATGGAGCCCCGTATTTTTCCTTTTTTACTATATCCTCAAGGGAAGGAGGGGGCCTGTATGTTTGGAAACAGTGAGAAAGGAAAAAGATGGGAACGTTTTGATGATTTCATCAAGGAATGTTTCCACGATGATTCGAAAATAAGAAGAGAACTGCTTAAGTACAACATGATGCATCCCATGTTATCGAAGAAAATGTCAGAAAGAATCGCACTTGCATCACCGTATCTGGATTTAGAGATAACTATTGACGAACCAAATAGCTGCGTGAAAGTGACGTCAGAAATTACCTTCATAATGGATGATATAGATGACTTCTATCGCGTTGTGAAGGAAACAGTTCAAGCGAAAATGGAATCAGTGTTGAAGATAGCAGTAAAGACATCAGCGATGCTCAAAAGACTCGAACAGGTAAGTGAAAAACCTGCGGTCGATCTCGCGGGTATATTCTCGAAGGATCTGGTAATAGGTGCCCAAAAAGAAGACTGGGAGCGTTATAAAAGTGAACATGCCGATGTTTTGAAAAGCTTTAAGTTCATCATCAACGGTGTGAGCGCTGAGTTCGTAAAAAGATATCCCTTGAAGCGGATAATCATCATGGCAATACAAGATCCTGAATTCGACATTGAGGAATCTGGATTTGTGGGAGGTGATTACCAGTTCTTGTTGAACATCTGTTTCCGCTCACCAACCACGGCAAAAACATTTGTGAATATCATGGAAAAGTTGTATCTCTTTAACTGAATGAAAAAGGAAAACGATGGGAGGAAACAAGGATGGTCGTGTATGTCTTTATGGCCGCTCTACCGGCTGCGGCTGTCGCATTTCTAATAACAGTCGAGCTACCACTGATCATCAAATACTGGATTTACAAGATTCCCACATTTCTGCTGTCCACAATCGTCAATGTGCTCGTGTTGACGCCTCTTTATGGTCTGCTGGTAGGCGGACTCGCGGTGTTCGTGGGAGAGTTTGTACTCTGGCCAATCCTTGCGATCGACAGTAAAATCACCAGAGAAAAGATCAAATTTCTCAAAGCAAGCGGATACTGGCCTCCTAAAAATCTTAAACCCAGAGAGATCACCCGCATCGTTAAAAAGGCAAAAAAGGAAGAAAAACGGCGGTTAAAACTCGAAAAAAGAAAGAACGTTCATAGTATGCCAGTTTGAAAGTTCTTCAGCTATAACGTGATTCCCTATTTATCAGAAATTTTGAACAGCTATTGAATATCGTTAGAATTATCTATGGGGGACTATACGTATTGAACCGCTGAAAGGAGGCATGACCATGCGAGTGATATTCTTCGTTTTCCTCGTTCTTTCGTTGGTCACGATCATGTTTGGAGAACTGGAGATCGCCACCGCAACGGTAGAAGCTACCACAGACGTTGCTGTGCTGAAAGTGTACATCCCATATTTCTTCGGTTACGAAAACCAGGAGATCGAAGGCTGGTTAAATCGCCTGGTATGGGAGAACACCTCCGCGTTTGTCGATGAAGCGATAAGAGAAATCAGAAATGGTTACAGATATCTTAAAGAGGAGGGATTTATTGATCCTCATCGAAAACCCCTCAGAGGGGAGATCTACATCAGAGGACGGGCTTATGCGGTGAACGAACGTTTGGTCAGCATTGCGATCGATTTCTACAAGTACGTTCTAACCGCAGCGCACGGCCATGAAGAGAGAAAGAGTTTCACCGTGGATCTGAACGATGGAAAAATTCTAAAGCTATCACAGCTATTGAACCTCGAACAGCGCCAGATTGTAAGGGAAGAGGTAATAAAACTCATAAAAAAAGAACTTCACACTTCAAAGTTCACTCCAGAATCGATAGAATCAGTTAAAAGACATCCGCTGGAGGAGAATTTTTATCTAACGAGAGATTCGGTGGTGATCTTTTTTGCAAAGTACGAGATGACTCCAGGATACGTCGGCATACCAGAGTTCGTGATACCTTTTTCAAAACTTGGAATAGATCCGGAAAAACTTACAAGCGTAATGGATGACTTATGAGATGGTTAAAACCGCAATACCATCTCCAGAAAGAAATAAACGTTATCTTAATACTCTTGTCGAGTATGTTTCAAAAAAATCGTCGAAAGGCTGAGATGATCTTCCGGTGCGAGCCTATGGCTTTGATACACTTGTCTTCTTGCTCAACGCACAAAAACTCATACCATTTTCTTCTCACAACATCTTTGTTGTTCGATAACTCTTGTTTAAGTTCGTCTTGGCCTCTTGCAATGCCTAACTCCACACATTGGACGATGAGAAAACGTGTTTGATTTTACGGCTCACAAGCGCTGAAAAAGTGTTTCTGGAGTGACAGAATGCGCGTAAAGCTGAACTGAAATAGAAGATGGTATATTTATATGTCTCATCTTACAGGGATAAGAGGGGATACAAACAAATTTTAAATGTAATATCGGGCAAGCTTTTGTAATGCATCGTCCGAAAGGTCGATTATAATACCTTTTCAAACAGATTCATTCTGGCTAACATTATTGAGTGTGTTCGAAAAATCGTCGAAAAGAAGGAAATATCACACATCTCGGCTTCTAAGTTGTGTACTCAGCATGGAAGAAAATGTTCCAGCATAGAGC
>DPRG01000080.1 GCA_003538775.1 Thermotogae bacterium | reverse complement strand
AAACTTCTTGGTCCCACCGCTAAAAGGTTTATCTCCTACCCTATCGCAGCAGTATCCGGCGCCATTCTCGCCGTATGCTCATGCACTATATTGCCTCTATTTGGAGGCATCTATAAAAAGGGGGCGGGAGTAGGCCCCGCCACCACATTCTTATTTTCAGGACCAGCCATAAACATAGCCGCGATCTTTTTAACGGCGAGGGTTCTGGGCTGGAATCTTGGCCTGGCAAGACTCATTTCGACAATAACGGCTGCCATATTCATCGGTTTGGTCATGGAGCTTTTGTATCAAGAAAAGGGTGAAGGTGGCTTTCAGGTAAGTGGAACCGATGAAACCGGTATGAAAGGGGTGGTTTTCTTCCTTTTACAACTGGGTTTTCTGGTTACCAGCGGTCTTAGAATAAACGAGGGGTTGAAATACTCTATCATGTCGGCTTTCGCTGTGGCGGTTCTTTTAATGGCTGTCTTCGCCTTCAAAAAGGATGAAACCAGAGGGTGGCTGCTGGAAACATGGGATTTCGCTAAAAAAATATTGCCGTATCTGTTCATCGGGGTTTTCTTTGCTGGAGTCCTTACAAAACTCTTGCCGCAGGAAATCGTCACGAAACTTCTGGGAAGCAACAACTTGTTCTCCAGTTTCATAGCGTCTGTAATCGGTATGTTAATGTACTTTGCCACACTCACAGAGGTTCCGATAGTCCAGGCATTGCAAGATCTCGGCATGGCAAAAGGTCCAACCCTGGCGCTTCTTATGGCGGGAAACTCTCTAAGCTTGCCAAGCATGATAGTGATAACGAAGCTTTTAGGAAAGAAAAAAGCTTTCACTTATTTCGCTCTGGTGGTAGTACTTTCCACAACGTTTGGGATGATATACGGGAAAATATAAAGATAACGGAAAGGAGTGTGATTGATAATGGCAAAGAAGATTGAGATTCTTGGCACGGGATGCCCAAGATGTAAAAAAACGGAAGAGGTTATCAAGAAAGCATTGGAAGAGCTGGGAATCGACGCAATGGTTGAAAAGGTGGAAGACGTCACCGAAATAATCTCCCGAGGTGTTGCATCAACACCAGCAGTTGCGATCGACGGTAAAGTCGTTATTTCAGGTAAGATACCCTCCCTCGAAGAAGCCAAATCGCTTATCCAAAAAAGTTGATCAGAAAGGTTTGCTTTTGCTGGTGGCATGGAGATTAAACCCTCCTCTTGCATCTAAATCCTACAAACCTGGTAGAGGAGGGGTATGATGTCCACACCGAATGGATCTCATGTCATTGGCAAAGATGCCCTCGGCAGGGGAGTTAGAGATCTCTCGCTCATTCCCTGGTTGGGAATGGATCGAAAAGATATAGAGTGGTATCCAAGCATAGACTACGATAAGTGTGCAACCTGTGGAATATGCTTTATCACCTTTGGAAGAAGAGTTTTCGATTTCGAAAAGCAAGCAGGAAAGGTGTACGTTGCCAATCCTTATAACTGCATGGTGGCATGTCAAACCTGTGCGAACCTTTGTCCGACTGGAGCGATAAGCTTCCCCGAAACTTCGTATATAAAAACCCTGGTTGCGCGGAACAAGGTTGTAAAAAAGGCGTTCGAAATAATCAAACCTCTTTTATCTCACAACAATTTAGATGAAAGCGAAGTAGAAACCAACCCGGAACCTTGATATTAATGCGAACTCATGAAAAGCGGGCGGTTTCGAAATCGACACCGCCCGCTTTTATCTGTTATCACTAAAGATCGAAAAAATCAAATGTGTATGGCCATTCCCTCCACACCTTCCAGTGCGCCAAGGATCGTCTCGGTAAGTGTGGGATGAGGATGTATTGAATGCAGCAGTTGATCAAGCGTAAGGCTATTTTGTACGGCAATGACACCCTCCATGATCATATCGGTAGCAGACGGTGAAACAATGGCAAGACCCAGAATCACATTCGTTTCAGCATCCACGATAACCTTTGCGAAACCATCCCTTTCTTCCATCGTCCTGGCTCTGCCGTTCGCAGATACCGGAAACTTCGAAACTATAACATCTTTTCCTTCGAGCTCCTTTTCTCTCGCTCCCACGATAGCAACTTCTGGGTTTGAGAATATGATTGAAGGAACTGCCGAATAATCCATCTTCATCTCTTCTCCAGCGATGTTGTGCGCAGCTACAATACCTTCAAACATTGCCACGTGGGCGAGCATGATCTGACCACGAATGTCTCCCACAGCGTAAACACCTTCGATATTCGTTCTCATATGTTCATCCGTAACCACACCCTTTTCGATCCTGACCCCCAGCGATTTCACGTCCTCGGGAATATTGGGTTTCCTTCCTACAGCAAGAAGAATCTTTTCTCCTTCGACAGTTATTTCTTCGCCGTTTTTCCGAGCGGTTACCCTGTAGCCTGGAGCCACACGCTCGATAGCAATTACCTTGGTCGACTCATGAATTTCGACTCCTCTTCTCGTAAGCGATTTTTTAACCTCCGCCACCACGTCTTCGTCTTCAGAAGGAAGTATGTGGTCTAAGAGTTCTATCAAATAAACCTTTGTGCCCACCGAGCTGAAATAGGTAGAGAACTCGACCCCTATAACTCCCCCACCTGTGATGACTATACTCTCCGGTAGTTTTTCCATGTTGAAAACATCGTCGCTCGTCCAGGCGCCTTCAACTTTGTCGAACGGCGGAAATACCACAGGAACTGATCCATGCGCCAGAACAAGGTTTTTCGCTTCAAGAATCTGACCAGACTCTTTGATAGCAACATGAGACTTGTCCTGAACAACCGCTGTACCTTTCACATACTCAACACCATTTTTCTTCAGCAAAAATTCAACACCTTTCCTCGAAGCTCCCACAACCCTTTGCATGTGCCTCATCGCTTGCGCCAGGCTGTACTCAACACTCCCAACGTTTACACCGAGTTTCCGTGATTTATCCTTTACCTCAGAAAAAAGGTGAGCGCCTGTAAGGAGGGCCTTTGTGGGAATACATCCCACATTTGTACAAGTACCTCCAAGATGAGATTTTTCAATTAGTGCTACCTTCTTCCCCAGCTGCGCGAGTCTTATAGCGCACACATACCCACCCGGTCCACCACCTATGATCACAGCATCGTACACGCCTTCATCGCCTCCTTCTTATGAAGATCCTCGCTTCGGCTCCTTCTCGCAGGATACCTATGAGCTCATGTCCTTCTTTCTTGATTGAAACGGGTATCCTTTCAACCGAAAGGGGATAATCCACCACAACCAGAAGTATCTCTCCCGGATTAAGCTCATTCACAGCTTTGCGTGTCTGAATGTCCGGAACAGGACAGACTTCACCACGCATGTCGAGGATTTTATCTGGAACTAGTTCATCAAAACGTGGAAGACCGCAGAACTTCACACTTCCACCGTTGAGCACTTTCATTCCTTTAATCTCCGATAACGCTTCACTTGCTTCTTCAAGCATCTTGAAAAGATGTGGAGAGCTGAAATCGAACCTTATCTCTCCCTTTTCGTTTATCTCCTTTATAATCCCTTCTTTTTTGAGCAGATCAAGGTGTTTGTAAACGAGGGAGACCCCCAGACCAAGCCTTCTGGAGATCTCCCCGGGTGTAAGGTAATTATCTTTCAGGAGCATGAGTATCGATAATCTTGTTTCGTTGGCGAAGATTTTGAAGAGTTTTACAAGATCCAGACCTTGTTTCGCCGTTTTGTTCACCTCTTCAACCTATAAATTTCTCGTTCTCCACAATTAAGTCTACTACTTCTGGATAATCCAGCAAGGGAACTTTGGACTCTTCTTCACCATATCCACGCGCCACAAAATCGCCCTTTGTAGCGTAAACTCTTGCTTTTGTATATTTTGAAGGGTCCTCCAACGCCCAGTATACACCGTTTTGTATCAATAGTACTCTGTCCTCTTCTTTAGCTGTTTCCAGTTTCAATTTTGCCACAGGATGAGAAGGACCGTACTTGACAAGAATTAGCGCCATCCCAATCACCTCACATAAAGATTACCAGATCAAACTGATGGAGAAAGTCGGAAAGTTCAACTCTGGACAGTATCTGAGGGTTAAATATTTCTTCCATT
The DNA here is from genome assembly GCA_003538775.1 of Thermotogae bacterium. GTDB lineage: Bacteria > Thermotogota > Thermotogae > UBA12178 > UBA12178 > UBA12178. The sequence goes on along the minus strand of DPRG01000080.1, from coordinate 2,278 downwards.
TCCTTAACGTTGTAACGTTCAAGATCCTCTTTTACAACGTATACAGGTGTGCCGTATCTTTTTATCAGTCTGTGGCATGTGGTGAGGGGAAAGAGTCCCAGCAATTCGGGTTTGGTGTTTTTCGATACGGTAACGCACGCTTCATCAAGAAACAGGACTGCTGGTTCTATATCTTCTCCATACATTCCAAAGGCGGTTCTAAAAACTTCGTTCGGCCATACAGAACCCACAGGTGACTGATACGCAACAAAGAGCACTTTCTTTTCCATTTTTCTTACCCCCTCATGCCATGAGATTTATGAAGCGATCGCTTGTGTATATCAATTCAGCCAGCTCCGGTAGCCCGCTTGGGTTTGAGCCTTCTATTATCATGTCCGTGTTAACTCCTCTGTAATCCATGCAGATACCGCAGATTTCTACTCTTAATCCCTTTTCTTTTATAAGCTGTGACAGCTTTTCCGGTATGTTTCTATCGGCCTTCACGGGTTTGACAAGCTTGTTCACTGCAAGTACCGAATCTGAAAACAGGAATATCGTCACCTCGTGTCCCTTATCCAGAGCCGCTTCAGCGATTTTTATAGCGGTGTCCAGATCTTCATAAGAATAAGGTGGAACCATCACTTGAATTGTTATTTTCATAAGGCTCCCTCCTCATCTACCGTAGAGAATCCACGCCATGAACCAGTTACCCAGGATGAAGAAAACGCCAGCGATGAGAGAAGAGATCGCCAGAGTGGGTATACCTGTCAGAAAATGTCCAACATTACAACCTCCAGCTGTTACAGCACCAAATCCCATAAGCAACCCGCCGATCATAACCTGAAGGTATGTAATCGGGTTTTTGGGCATTCTCAATTTGAATTCTTTCGATGCAAGAGCCGAAACAAGTGCGCCAATGATTATTCCAATTATTTCAATAGCTTCCCAGCTGAGCTTTGTGCCAGTGGTCGCGGATTTAATCAACCCGATCCAGCCACCAGTGATACCGAGTCCGTAATTCCTTCCAGTTGCTGCACTTGCCATCCAGGCAAATGGAGCGAGAATAGCCAAAAGAAGTGCCGCCGTTTTCCATCCCATTTTGGAGCTCCTTGGAGTGGTTTTCGTAGCGAAGGTGTAGATCAAAAGAATAACCGCGAAGATGAGTCCTACAACCCATGGATTTACGTTGAAAACAGTGGCGAGAGTTGGTCCAGCTTTTTCAACATACAAAGGGGAAGAATGTTCAACGGTCACGTTGAATTTGGAGAGCCATTTGACCCAGCCAGACAGGGCACCAGATTTTGTCATAGTAGCGCCTATGGCATAAAAGATCGCAGCGAACCATGCTGTAGTCATACCCTCTCCAACACGGTATGTGGTTCCCGAAGCACAACCTCCTGCCAGCACCATGCCAAAGCCGAAGATCAATCCTCCAAGTATGTTACCAAGCCAGTTGAGAGGTTTGGGATTCAAAGTGATCCATCCCATCTGAGCGAAAAAGAGGAAGAAGATCGTTTCAAGCGCAAGCACAAAGGTCGCGAGTTTCATCAAGTAGTTGTCCTTCATCAGAAAGATATCCCGAAACGCAGAATTGAAGCAAACGCGACCTCTCTGGAGAATAATACCGAATATGAATCCGATGATCAAGCCTGTCCATTCCATTATCTCCACCTCCAAACGCTAAAGTATCTTCACTTGACCTTGATGTAAAGTTTCCATTCGCTGGGACCAACCTCTTCGATTTCCAGAAGTTCGTGCCCCATCTTCTTAACCGTTTCGGGGATCCTTTCTTTAGAAAGAGGGTAATCGATCAGAACTTCGAGAATCTCTCCGGGTTTCATTTTCTTAAGAGCTCTCTTGGTCTCCACATCAGGAACTGGACAAACCTCTCCTCTAACATCCAGGGTTTTTGTAACCTCGTACTTTGCCATTGAAACACACCTCCTACCATAAAAATTTTGAGATTTTTTTCACTTTCTATATTGGGAAAAAAATCACATTCCGCAGTAAGTATCACATCATTGTTTTACGTAGCCATTGCGTAAAAATTACAATTGGAATAGTAAGGAGAATATTAAACATCCTAAAGTCCAAATCTCTTAGAGGTACTTTTTACTTCGGTCCGCTATATTGTCCTCATGATTTACAAAATGGAGCGCAAAAGAAGTATTCATACAAACGACCGCCGAGTAACAGATTTTTCTTCCCAACAAAACACTCGTGACCGCACGACCTTCACAAATACTGGGCGTTCTTTTGCCTTTTCTCTCCCTCAACACACATCTCGGTTTCTAAGTCT
>DPRG01000036.1 GCA_003538775.1 Thermotogae bacterium | reverse complement strand
CCAGGCTTTGGTTTTGGCGCGATTCCGCTGCCGCTTACTTGCCGACAGCCATATTAGTTTCAATTCCGTTGGGCGGTTTTTGGTTTTGGCGCCCTCTATAAAATAAAACTAAGAAAAATAAATGATTTTAGCAAATTCTTTCGCTAAGCTACAGAACACCTTGGTTCGAATCTTTCTTAATCATCATTGGGGGAAAGAAAAAACTCGATAGTCCGGCTAAGAGCGAACCGGCAAAGGTGATCAGAATTACTAAGTTGGCGAATTAAAGTATGCTAATCTTATCCTCTGGTAATTCGTTTTTGAGTGATCCCACCACGTATTTATCCCATCCTTGTGGTAAGGTAATCGCCAAAATAGAGTCGTTATCTTTGTCGATAATTTTTGAAACTCTTGAGAGAATATCAAACAGCGTCTTTTTACTGAATTGGCAGTAAAATACACTGTACTGTATTCGTTTGCCGTATTCTTCCAATATCTTTGCTATTTTATTACGCTTTTTGTTATCGGAAACATCGTATGATATTAGAAAGGCTTTCATCTTTCTACCACAAAAGGAATGTAGGTATCAATCTCTCCCAATATGCACTTTTCAAAGACCCGTACTTGAGCTTCAATTATCCGAATATATTCTACCCTTGAATCCAATAAGCGGTAATATCGCTTTGTTTCGAGTCTTTTCCTAATAACCTCAAGAAACTTTTTCCTCCCTTTGTCGGCTAAAAAGATTGCTCCTCCTATGTTTTCTGAAAAGTCACTTTTCTTTATTTGACCAAGGTTTATCATTGAAAGAATCTCAAGATCTATTATTATCGGTCGGAACTCTTCCATGATGTCTAAGGCAAGGGAAGCTCTTCCGTAATGTTCTCTATGCAACACTCCGATGAAAGGATCCAATCCCGTGGCCATGATAGCACTTAAAACAACGTTATGGAGAATAGAGTATCCAAAACTCAAAAGGGCGTTTATTGGATCTTTAGGAGGGCGCCTATTGCGACCATTGAATCCCCAATTTGAGCCGAGTTTTTCGGATATTTTGTCAAAGTATAGACTCGCGACTTGACCTTCGATACCCATGAGCTCATCTATTGATTTACAACGATCGAGATCTTTTAACATTGAAAGTAACACGCGATTATCTTGCTTTGTTGTAAGGTTCTTCTTTTTAAGGACGTAAAGCTGGTTCCTGATCTTTCCTTCAAGAATCCTTTTAGATATTGCCATTCTCTTTTCTTCATCCTGCGTCAACTGTAACTGTTTTATTCTCAAAGGAACGTTTTTCGAAAAGCCGCTGTGACATACAAACCAGTATCTTCCAAGAGTATCGGAGAATACCACAGGTATGCTGTTGGACGTTAAAAGCTTCATAGCCTGCGTTGATATTTGAACGTTTCCCATCAAATGAAGTGCGCTTATCTTCGAATAGTGAATTTTAACAATATTTCTCCCATTGTAATTGACAGATACACTTTCTCCATTTCGTCCAATGTAGGCTCCTTGAGTAGCAACGTAAAGGGGTTGAGCGTCTCCACCAGAAGGCATTATTTTTCTCTTAAGTGCATTCTCCTTCTGAGGCAGGCATATGTTTACCAACGAGCACGGATCACACTTCTTCTTTGAATACGTTGGTTGTGGTGGATCTTCAGCTAATGTACGCATATCCTGTAGGATTTCTTGAAGTTTGGAAACTCTTCTCTTCGTGGGAGTTATTTTGAATTTTTTATTCGACCCTACATACCTTATTTCGCCTTCCATGTCCTCGATTTTTTTGTCGTAGGATTCAGCATAAGCCAACATATAAGCAGTTAGCTGCATTACATCGTTTAAATAAGGATGCGACGCATCTCCCTTTTTTATCTCAACTACTTTTGTCTTTCCTCTGTTCTCAATGACCTGATCCACGAATCCAAATATTCTATAACGTTCTGATTGAACAAATATCTGAGATCTCTTTTTCCAATTTTTTGTTTGGCTTTTAGTGTTTTCTCGCTGACTTATAAAGCGACCCTCGGCAGTATGGTCGTTGTCTTCGAATTCTCCTTTTACATGTTCTATGTAGAAACGATATGGGCAATAAAGATAAGCGTTAATCGCATAAATTGGAAATTCTTCCAGTTTCATATCGGGAAAAGATCACACTCCCATGGTTTTTCTTCAAAATAACTTTGGGCTTTTATAGCTTCCAACCCTATAAGCACTTTTGTCGCTATTCCATTCACAATCGCTTCTATTGGATGGAAATCGTATGCATAGCTCAACCGACTTAGTTTTGGATCGTCCAAAAGAAAGACCGGAAATCCATCGAATCTCAATGTTCCGGAACCCGAGAAATATTGATGAGTTTTCAGTTTAGTTGGAATGAAAAATCTTCGTTGTGCTCTGGTTCGAATGTCCAGAGAAACTTTGACTTTTTGTTCTAAAGGTTCAATTAACTTAAAACCCTTCCGGATTTCGCTTCTGTAGATAGGAGGAATTTCTTCGAAAGGCAAGGGTTCTACAACATATTGCGTCAGCACTGCCACCTCATCATATAGAAATTCCTTGGCACCTGTCAGTTTCTTTTCATCTAAAACGTACACCATTTTCCCCTGACCTAGTCTGAACGAAAGGATCTGTTCCTCCACGAACTTTTTGTACAATTTCGCAGCGATTAAAAGTTCCTCTTGACTCTCGTATTTTTCAAGTATCATATCTCTCAGCTGTTGGTTGCGTTCTAAAATTCTTACCGCAAATTCTTCTTCTCCTTCTTCCAGGTGTTTAGAAAAGTAGTAAAAATCTATTTCGGTTCGTCTCGTTATTCGGCTGTATTGCTTGAAACCGAAAATCGACTCTAAGAGTCCGTAGTAATTGTCCAGCATTTCCTTCACGAAGTCGCCGGTTTTTTCCTCGGGAAAGATCAGTTTGAAAGCATCCTCGTAAAGACCTATCAGAATGCGGTGTGGTCCTATATATTCACGCTTCAGATTTTCAGTTCTTTCTTTAAAAACATGGGACATATTATTGTTGAGCTGAAGCCTATCTTTTGATTTTTCCAAAGCTTCCAGTGCTTTGTCTTTCAAGTAGTCAGGAAGGATAGCATAGGCTTTTGATGGGATATCGTGCTTTGACTTTCCAAAAACCCTTCCAACGCGGCCCAATCTTTGAGCAAATTGATCGTGGCTCCATGCTTCAAAGATCACTATATCTATACTCTGCCTGTCTTTCGAAGGTCGACTGAAGTCATAACCTATATCCACTGTCGGTGTTGCCAAGACAATCCGTCTTTCGAGAGCACACCTTCTTTCATCTGCATTCATTGGCCCTGTTACCATCCCAAAATCCAGACCTTCTCGCCTTGCAAGCGATGCCAAACGAGCAATCCGCTTCAAAGAATTCGAAATCACAAGAATGTCACTTTCGGAATTCTCTTTTAAAACTTGGATTATTTCGTCCATGTGATCATCTAAATTGCCAAAGAGCAGTTTCATCTTCAAAGGAGAAGCTACCGGTTGAAGATCACCATCCTGGCTGAGAGAGACCATTTGATAACTCATGCCGAGGTTGCTGAATATCTTCAAAATCTCTTCGTTGGGTGTGGCAGTCATGAAGACGAATTTTTGATTCAACCCGAAGTGTTTTGACGAGGCCAACATCACTATCATGAAGAAGATTCTACTTAAATCATAGTAATGAAACTCATCGAAAGCTATTAGTTGGGGGAACCTCAATAGTTTCACTAAAAGATTTCCGGCTATTTGTCTTTTGCCATATATTTGCATGATTACATAATGCACTATGTCGGGGTTGGATATGGCTATGATATTCGAGAACTCGTCCAAAACGTCGCTTAAGGCTTTGGAGTGAGGCTTTTTCGTAGCATCGAGGCTTTCAGAGGTTATAGTAACAACTTTGTGAGGAAGTCTGTAAATTTCCACAAATTTTTCAACGCTCTCCTTATACTGATAGATCAATTGATTTATGGGGGCAATGATCAGAGCCCTTTTGATTCCCAACTTTCTTATAGCGTTCAAAAGAGCTCGAGTTTTACCGCTTCCCGTGGGATAAGTGTTGATGACAATGTCATGATTTTGAAGAGCCCTGTAAGTGTCGAGTTGGTGTTTAGCCCATAACGCTCCTTCTTCCCACTCAACAGGCACCTTGTAGCCATCGAGTAGTTTCATCCCGTTGCTTCACCTTCCATGTAAAGAAAGTAACCTACATGCAACGGTAAACAGGTTTTATCGAAGGTAATGTATTCTCCCTCCATTTGAACTCGTTCAATTAAAGGAATGGGTTTTATGGAGACTGTTGAATAACTTTTGACCAAATACTCTCGAGATAAATCTGCGGGATTGAGGGGATGTTCTACAAAAAACTCACCCTTTCTTATTTCGAAGTTATTCACTGGGGTACACTCTAAGTGGCATTTTGTCATTAATTTACCTACACGTATATAACGCGGTATAAGAATCTCTTTTGTTTTTGCAAAGATGTAGAAAACTGCTACACTTTCACTTGCTATCATTTTGAAGGTACCCATTTGCGGAGAGTTATAAACGGGAAACCTTCTTCCTTGAACCTCTTCAAGGTATTTTTGGGCGTCTATCACTATGTTTTGTCCCATTTGTAGAAAATACCCCTCTCCAACGCAGTTGAAACTCTCCATGTGCCATTTGAAGTTAACGAACTTAGCAGGAAAAACGTAATGACAGTTATTACTCGATAAATCCTCTCGATATCTTGGCAAAGGTGACGCTTGATAACCTGATTCGACTATCCCCATAGCGTATACAAGGGCATAATTTCCCGTATAAGGTACTGTAATGAAGGTTCTGGATACCTCTTTGCTAGCAAAAAACAACGGTTCCTCCGTTTTAAGCTCGCATTTGTATGGAAAAATATTCATGACTTTCATCCTTCCACTGCTTTCAATCCTTTCAAGTTCTTTATCATATCGATTAGTTCAACGCTTGGGTTCTCGTACGCTTCCGTAACGAGCTTCAAAAGTTCTCCAAGTTTCTGGTCAGTGAACAGTTGATACCTCCCTGGATGATGTTCAAGAATGGTTTTCGCGGAGTCCAGAAGCGCTTCTTCAACCAATCGGTCGTCTAAGGGATGGGATCTCATGGATGGTTCTAATCTGTCCCACACCATCTTCGTTAATTCCAGACAACTGAAAGGTTCGCTGTCTGAAGCAACTATCGCGACTATGTTGTTCTTTATCTTTCCCATCCTGCTACTAACAGCTCCATAGCGCCTCGTACGCAATATATTGCCCAGAACGTATACAAACTCAGCAGGGCGAACATCCCGGAGTGTCTCTAAATCTACAAAATGCGTCTCTGGCTTTACATACTCGTTAGAAGCTAAACTCTCGCGCATTTGGAGCTCTCCCTTGTCATTGGGTTCGCTCATAGTTTCCATCTCGCTCAGAGCATTAATCGTTCTAACATCCGTGATCTCGGAAGCCGGCAAAATCGAATAGGCATTTTCCGCTAGAACCCGTGATTTGAGACCACCCGCTGCGCTTCCACCTCTCTCGGCCGCAGCATATCCATAAACCAAACAATCCATGCACTCGCCACACATACTTCCATTAATATTGCATGCTTCCTTTATCAAATTATGCAAACGTAAGAACTCACGGCCTTTTCGGCGTTCCACAGCTATCGCTTTGCGCTTGGAGAAAATAACCCGTGAAGCCTTTTTTTCATCCACGACACCCAGTGTCACCATTTCTTGAGTTATACCCTCATCGGTGCGAAATATCGCTTCCGATTCAGTCTTTCTTAAAAGAACTATAGAGATATACCTACTGGTAGGTTTTATTGGAAATGTCTCATCGTGGAAAAAATCCCCAAGATTCTCTTCTAAAAATTCTTTCAGTGCCATGCGAATAACCCCCTTTACATTCTCTTTTTAATTTTCTTCTGTTCGAACGGTGCTTCTTTCTTTTTTGATTTGTAAATTGACGAGTCGAACATTACCAAGGAATATGTTTTTATATTTGGCAAAATCTCTTAGGAGAACATCTTTACTTTTTTCTAAGCTGTTCCCTCCAATTTTCCTCAAAAATGATATGAAGTTCTCAGTGAATTCCTCTGCTTGCACATCATCGCTGCCTTCAGGAAGAGACCTACGAACCGATTCAAAAACCAGGGACTTTAAATCATTTTCATCCTCTCCCAATCCCGGATTGAACTTCCTTAATGCACTCACTGCGTCTGTGAAAGGTTTGATAAACTGATGATCACTAATGTGGCGATAATCCCTGGCTCGCATAAATGCCCATTTTCTGGCAAGTACCGCCATGGACTTCATCTCCTCCATTCGATCACCCCCCAGAGTTCTGAAAATATCCAGCATGATCTCCTCTCGATTTCTACCCCTAATTTCACCCTCTTTCACAACTATCAAAGCCGCTGCATGAAGATTGCTGGGAGAATTAGCAAGATCGAAAAGCATCTGGGCCGACAAAAAGCCCTGCTGATAATATTCAAATATATGTGCCCACGTTCTTGGATTATCAAGAATCCTCTTAACTAATGGCCCAGCATCTTGGACTTTTATTTGCTCATTGAACTCAATATCATCTTGCAACAGCTCTAAATTGGTTGTTACGAGTACTTTAACAGGAAGTTTTGAAATCACGTAAGCGGCAAAACAAGACGCGATGGTTGATACTTTTTGCCAGCTTGCTTTTCTAAACCCGCCCACAGAATATTGAAATGTAAACATGTTTTGAAAATACACAGTTTTAGGCAATTTCTTTGAAAACAGAAACTCGAGAAAAGAAACGTTTTGATTTTTTTCGGTTTCCGCATCAGCATTCCAAAACTCAGCCTCTTCTTTCATCGCTTCAATTAAATCTTCGGGATAATAATTGGTCGGCAATAGCAAAATTAAAGGAGAAGTTTCGGAATAACTGTACTCAGAACGCTTTGTAGCCAACATTTGAATTCTACAAGTTGAACAAACTCTCCTCAACGGTTCCGAACGCCTATGTGGTGCCATTCGATTCGTAAATTGTTGCATTACTAATGAAGGTGTTTCTGCGGTTTCAATTTTCATCACATCTCCATTATTACCGCAAATACTACAGGTTGTTTCATATTTGCCATAGTTTTTAAATGCTTGAACTATACTCGCTAAATTTTGTTCTCCTATACCATTTATTAAGAGATTTTCTTCAAGAAATTTCTGTATTGCTTTTTCCACCTGGGAGTCCCTTACGTATTTTTCGTGAAAGTCATGGAATTTTCTTTTAAACTCGTTTTTTAGGTCATCAATATTTTCATTGCTTAGAGGTACAAATGAAGCGATACTCTCATATTTTTTAGCCAATGTACCTCTTGCATTGATTGATTCAAAAGGATTTTTATCTGTCCTCAACATGGCCATAAATTCGCGAACAACTTTCTCAAGTTCTTCTTTGGGTATATCCAAAGATCGATTGTCCATTATCTTTTTGAAATAAGTTATTAAGCCATCTACAAATATAAAGATGGTTGATGTGTTATATTTCTTCTCGTAGTTAGGGTTGGATGCTAATTCCAATATTTTATCCACTATTTTCTCGAGCGGAAGTTCCTGTAAGCTTTTTTTAAGCTGAATCCCTGTGTTTCTGAATTCTACCGCATTGTCTACAGAAACAACAGCTCTTGCCAGTTGTTCTGAAAGATCCCGTATCAAAACATTTCTAATACTCATATCGACACTTAAATCGGAGGAGCATAGATAAACCATTCCATCAACAAATCGAGCGATTGGAATACAACCGAACCTTTTCTGAACAATTTCAGACAGAAACTTGTGAATTTCTTCGCTCAAAACACCACGAAACTCCCTCAAAACATGGTAGAAAATTTCGGTGAAATTAAAACGACCTTCCGAAATCTCTGAGATTTCTCGAAGCAATTTTTCGCAAGACAGTTTTAACGACATTTGCAGGGAAAGATCCGCACTGTTGAAATTGTCGAACTTATCCGCAAATTTCACCACACGATAGATGATTTCATCCTTCTTATCTCTCAAAAGTAGCTTCATTCCCGCAGGACCGGAATCTTGGTGGAGCGCCACGTAAAATTGAAGCTTCTGAAGGTTTTCTCGACTTAGCAGTCTATCGTCCTCGACTTCCAAAAATGTAAGTAATTCCTTGATGTTATCCTTCAGTGCCGTACGTCTTAGGGAATCGTCTAAAAGTTTGTTAGTGTCATGAATTAAGCCTGCATAAAAAGCGTTGAGTACATCCTGATCGTCTAAAACACCTTTGGCCTGGAGGATTTTAGCAACCTGGCAAGATACAATTGCCACTTTCGTGAGGTGATCGGCGAAGGATCTACCCGCTTTAGGACCGGAAGAGTGAATTTGTGGCCATCTTTCCATTACTTTCAAAATTGATTTTTTCATTGCGTTGTTCAAAATACCCATTAAACTCACCCCCCTTGGATCCGATACAAGTATATCACTGGTAGTTATGTGATCAATAAAGCGACAAGAGTTTGTCGTCAAATCTGATACTTGGAATACATAGAGCTGATTTCCTTAGCTATTCTCTCTCTTATCCACGAGGGTTCCAAAAGTTCTGCATCTTTTCCCCAAGAAAGAACCCAGCTTATAACCTCCCTATAACCGCTTACCTTCAACGAACAAATTATGGACCCGTCTGGCTGGAGCTCTAAACGTTGCGATGGGTGCCTTATCGTTTCTTTGATTTTTTGCGCCACAGCTTTGGAGAACCGAATTTTTATCTCAATAGGTTCCCGATCTGAGTAATGGGTTCCCCATACACTTTGCAGCATATCGTCGATTTCTTTAAATGTTGGCATACTGAAACTTTCCTTTGTGAGTTCAACATGTATTATTCGGGAAATACGAAGGAATGTTCTAAAGTTCCTTTCCACTTCTTTGCAGAACAAGTACCAGTGGTCATCGCTGTAAACAATCATGTAAGGTTCCACAAGATATTCTTTTGTCTTTCTCTGAGGATGTGCATACGTTATCCTGATTCGCAGAGCATTTACAATTGATCTCTCTAAAGCCTCTACAACCTTCATGTTTATCAACTCACGTTTTGGAGGCATTATTACATAATAATAAGTTCGCTCAGCATAATGATAGTAAAAAGGATCCGCACGGAGAGACCTATCTATTTTATCCTCGATCTCTCTAATGTCGTCCATGTAGAGATTGCCTAAATATGATCTCGCAAGTTTCAGTATCAACAGGAGAATCTTCTTATGCCTTGAACTGAGGTTCAGGGTATAGTCGATATCCTTGATCATCGTCTGAGAGAGTTTAACATTTCCTCTAATTGAAATAATCGGTACTCCGGATTCCCGTAGCTGTTCGATATACCTCTGTACAGTCCTTATTGAAATTCCTTCATTACTGGCAAACTCCGAAGTTTTGACTATCTCCCCAGAAAAAAGAATTTTCAGAAGCTTAAAAATTCTTCGGGTTTTACTCTCAATATCTTTTCTCCTCAACTTCCAACATCCCCTCACGGAGTTTTCTTACTTTCTCCACCACAGGATCAACCCCCTTAACAAGCACCGAACCCAACCCTCGCGCAGTAGAATAACCAACGCCCGTGAAATTTAGGATTTCAAGATATTCACATGAACTTGCAAATTTAATAAAACCAACAAAACCAACAATCGTGTGGTGAGAAAAAGATATGGCTTTGGAACATCCCGCTAATGCTTTAATCGGTGGTAATTCTATTTCCTTTGCAAGTACTTGAGAAAGACTTTTCGAAATACGTTGGGGATCAGGCAAAGGAAGATTCACATTCTTAGAAATTCTGAAAGTCACTGGGGAAACAAAATACAATGTATCCATGAATTCGTAATGCGTAGCAAATTCAGTCGACATATGGAACTCTTCAATTTCAAACACGATATCCGCAAGAGAAATAGTGGATTCCAAAGCCAGCTGAAAAGACAAAACCTGACCTAACTTTTTTTCTACGGAAGCAAGTCTAAAAAAATACCGTTCGTTCCTCTCGAATTTTCTCACCATCTGAAAATTTCTTAAAGAATAAAGAGGAGAAAGAACAAATCTCATCTTCTCTTTACCGTGAATCCTGTTGATATCAAAGTAAGAAGCAAGAAATTTGATAATTGCGCCATGTAAGCGCTCAGATGGATTATTGATAACGCCAGCATTCTTCGATTTTAAAATCACAAACGACTCGATCATTATATCACCCTATCCATGTAATGCTTCTCACAAATGACTAAACAGACAACCCACAGTTATTGTAAATTTAAGATATTTGATGGGACCTTCCATACACCAGTACTGATTCTTTCAATCCATCAACGATCATCTTTTCTTTAGATGGCTAATGTTTCCCATGGCTGCTATTTTTATAGTCTACCATTTCAAAAGCGAGTCAAAAGCAAGGTAAAATCCAGATGTGCCCATGCCTAAGACCTTTGTGACACTGCAGACGTCTATAGTAGCGTTGATATGTTTGCAAAACACACATCGACCACCCATCGATATATACTGCCACTTATAAAAATAAGCACCTCTATTTTTGTCTTCGTGAATTCTTTATAAATCTATACAAGCTTTTTGACTGATAATCTTTCACTAACTAAATGCAATGGAGGCTTCTTCGTCATTGAATACACTATCTTTTCCCTTGTCTTGTTGAAACTCCTTATGACAAACATCGGGAGCTAATTAAAACCAATGGCCCACACCCATTCTTTCTCTCATTTTTCGCTTTACCGTGTGAAGTTTACAAGTCTCGATGAATGAATCATACCATGGTAAAATGTTTCTTGAGGGATTTTCAGAAGTCTCAGAAGAGGAGGTTGAGTTGATCGTGGATATGAGATCATATGTGAAGTACGAAAAAGAACTTGAACACGAATATCGTGAGAAGCTTAATGAAGCCAAGCGGCTTGGAGACGTTGGAGATGTGTTTGTGGAATACGCTTTCAAACTGCTAAAAATGGTCAAGCCCGAGCTCGACGATTCTTTAATCGAAGATATAGCTTTTGATCCTGAAAATCCTAAGGGTTACAAACTCATTGAAAACCTCCGGAGGGAACTGGAAGAAGAGTTCAATTCATCCGATCTGCCGGCCATCCTTGAACGCATGGCGAAAGCAGCGGCTCACCGTTACGAACACATCCTGAAAGACAACGATAGAACGGACGTTTTCAGAAAGGCGCCGTGAGTTTATTCATTGATGTTGTTTTCCCAGTTTTTCTGATCTTCGTCATAGGCTTTCTTCTTGGCTACATATTCCGAAAAGCCGAGCTTACTCTCGTTTCAAAGCTTGCACTCTGGCTTTTCGCCCCAGTAGTATCTTTTACATTCGTAAATGACAATCCTGCATCGCTAAAAGAACTTTCCATGATTACTGTGGGCTATTTCATCGTGGTTGGAATCGTTCAACTCGCCTTCTGGCCCTTTCGTAAAAATCTGGCTTTTCCAGCGTCTTTGGTTTACTTCACTCTTACCTACACGAACGCGGGTTATTACGGCTACCCGGTGGTTGTAAATACCTATGGACCTGAAAAACTTTCCATCGCCGTTATGTTCGCGTTCGTTATAGTACTCGCCATGAGCACTCTCGGCATTTACCTGATAAGTAGCTCCCCCATTTCTGGCATCAAGAACATCTTCAAGACTCCTTATGCTATGGCGTTCATATTCGCGGCTGTTCTAAACTCTTTGGGATTGAGCTATCGTCAATTACCGGACTTTCTTTTTAAACCTCTGGAAATGATAGACAGTTCTGCGTTGCCGTTTTTGCTTATTTTTGTAGGGCTTTCACTCTCCAGGATAAAATTAAAGCGGGCCAATTTAGCCCGCCTTTCCATTCTGACTTTAACCAAACTCTTCGTTGTTCCTTTGATAGCTTTAGTCGTTGCAAAATTCCTTCGATTCCCTTCAGATGTGGCAAAAGTCTTCGTTCTTGAATATGCCATGCCCACTGGAATAAACGCTTCTATAATCGCTTCAGAATTTAACTTCGAACCTGAGGTTGTCAGTTCCACAGTCTTTGCCACAACGCTCTTGAGTGTTGTTTCTTTGCCCATCGTGATCTCTTTGTGTGAAAAAGTGTTCAGTTAATGCCGAGGAGTCTATCAATCTTGTTCTTATCGAATCCTATGATAACCTGGTTTCCTATTTCGATCACCGGAACTCCATACTGATGAGTTTTTCGATACATGATCTCCAGCTCCTTCGGATTCCTCGACACGTCAGCTTCCTGGAACTTTAGACCAAGAGATCTGAAATACTGCTTCGCCTTTCTACAATATGGACATGTCGGAGTCGTGTAGATTTTTATCTTCACATGCTGCATCCTTTTCACCTCCTCCAGCACATATACCCTCTGTGGGTATTATAGCATAGATTTGGTGAGCTGTCCACAAACGTTCTAAAAGTTTTCGGCGTTGCTTTTGATAGATAAGAAGTCAACCAAAAAGAAGATCAACTATAGTGTTGTTTCATCTCCTGGTTGAAGGGCAGGTTCATGATCTCATCGAGTACCTTCCTCACCTGATCACTCGATCTGGTGCGAGGATCTCTTTCAAGTACCTCTTCAAGCACTCTTTTGTCCCCACTTAAAAAGGCTTCCAGCGCCATCTCCATTCGCACCAAGCGGGGATAAAGATAGAACCTGGTGATACGCCTCGTAAGCGGCGGATCTATTTCCTCAGGATGAATGCCGTTTTCGTCTACGATCACTGGCACTTCAACGATAACGTCTTCCGGAATATCTTCCAGAATGCGTCCCTTATTGGGAACGTTCAAAACAAGCCTTTCCTTTCCTCGACCAGTTATGGCTTTTATAAATGGCACGTGCTGCTCTCCGCTGGGTTTTTCGGGGTTGATGATTGACTCTGCTTCACGCTTAATCTGCTCGATGGCCTCTTCGGGAAGGTTCAGGCTCTTGAACAGAGCATCGTACGACTGTGGAGAAAGCAATTTGAAGTTCTTCTCACTAGCGATAATGTTAAGAAGCTTTATCACCATCGTCAGCTGTTCTTCGTACCATCTCCATCCAATCTCGGAATCGGCACCACCCCATGGTTCTCCATACCATTTTTTCTTCGTTTCCAGATCACGGTTGTACTTCCACGTACCGTTTCTTACAGTATCTCCCACCGGGAACATTCCATAAAAACGATACATATCTATCGCGGCAGGACTGAACTGTACATCGAAGGGATTGGTAGGTCGCCAGTTACGCGAGTGAGAATTTATCCACTCATCAATTAGATGATAACCATCCTCGCCATCGTATTTAAAGCGGTTCAGCCATATGGCGTGATTGAATCCCGCCACCTGCCAGTCCACCTTTTGAAAATCCAGACCAAGGGCTTCGATGATCTCAAAGACTCCATGAAAGCCATGACAGAATCCCGCTACCTTGACGTTTGTTGCTCTTGAAACGAGATTGGTACCTTCAAAAACGGGATTCGCAGTTTGAAGCAACCACGCTTTGGGAGAGAGCTTTTCTATCAACCTCGCTACATCCAGAAAGAATTTGAGCTGATTGTAGTTGCTGAAGGTGTTATAGTCTGAAACCATATTGAATTCCTGCGTGTCTATCCCACGATAGTATCCATTTGCCTCACCGACTCTTCGCGCTTCCTCCATCCACTGGTGACCACCAACAAGCGCCGTGTTGATAACAAAGTCCGCCTCCGATATCGATCTTTCAAGATCGATGGTTTTCTCGAATTTCAAGTCTGCACCAAGTTCCTCAACGTAACGCGAGGCAAGTTCATGAACAACTTCAAGCCTTCCCTGATCGACATCCATGAGTGATACAAGGCTTCCCGCGAGGCTCTTCTCCTTGCACAAGTCGCCTACAAGCCTCATGGAAAAAACCGCACTTCCAGCTCCAATAATCGATATCTTCACGGTCTCGCCCCTCTCGCAGAGTTTGTGACAGAAAATCGAAACAATCCTAAATTCAGTGATAGTAAAATCTCCCAAAACATCCTGACCCGTTTGATGATCTCATTTAAGCCCATCTATATTCTCATTCTTTAACCGCGCCTTTTGCAAGCCCTTCCACAAGATACCTCTGGAAAATGCTTGCAAAGACTATCGGGGGCACCATTGAAATTATACCTGCGGTGCACATTAGTGGATAATCTGTATAATATCTTCCCATAAACTCGGATATCGCTATAGGTAAGGTTTTTGCCTTCAAGTCTGTAGTCAGCACCAAAGCTATCAAAAACTCGTTCCACGAGGCAAGAAAGACAAATATTCCCGCAGTAAAAAGTGCAGGTTTTGAAAGCGGTATAACTATTCTCCAGAGAGTTTCTATATATCCACAGCCATCAATTATCGCCGCCTCTTCAACAGAGACTGGTAGCTTACGAAAATAAGAGCTTAATATCCAAATAGCGAAAGGTAAATTCATTGCAGTGTATATAACCACAAGCGATAACTTACGATTCAGTAAACCCATCCTGCCAAAAATAAGGTATATAGGAATAACGAGTATCACAGGAGGTAACATCTGTGTCAAAACAACCAGAAAGCTTATGGTATTGCGAAGAGGAACCTTCAATCTTTCAATAGAATATGCCGAGAGACTGGCCAGAAAGAGTGCCACAGCTGTAACAGACAGGGAAACAAGAGCACTGTTTATGAGAGTGACTTTAAACTCGTAAGCTACACTGTATTCCATTTTGGATGCGCCTAAAATTTCTTTGTAATTTTCAAAAGTTGGGTTAGGAGGATACCAAACTTTTGAGGTATCTGCCAGATCTCTATCGAGAGAAATACTGGTGACAAAAGTCCAGTATATCGGTATCCCTGATACTAAAAGAATAATGATTATAAATGCAAAGATCGTTGTGTTTCGTAACATTTTATCACCTCAATATGCTTCTTCTGCTTTGAACAATCTCTGATATATCAAAACAATAACTGCAACGATGCCAAGAAGGGTGTATGACATTGCTGTTGCCTTTCCGAATTTAAAGGCTTCAAATGCGTTTTTGTAAATTTCATAAGAGACCACCTTGGTGGTACCAGCTGGACCGCCTCCAGTAACTGCATAAACGAGTTCAAATAACTTAAACGTCAGAATGGTTTTCATCACCAGCAGCAAACTTGTAAACGGTTTTAGCAAAGGAATAGTTATGTATCTAACACTCTTGAAAGTTGTTGCACCATCTATTTTTGCCGCTTCATAAAGTTCACTCGGAATGGATTTCATACCTCCCAAATAGACGATTGTCGCAAAAGCAGTTCCCTGCCACAGATTGGCAACTATTAGAGACGGTAGAGCTAACTTCGGATTAGTCAACCAGTAAACACTGCTCTTTATAACTCCTAAATTTATCAGCGTCTGGTTTATAAAGCCATAGTCAGGGTTGAAAGCCCACTTCCAGATAAGTGCATGAACAATGGGAGGCAAAACATACGGAAGTAACACTATCGCCAGAACAAGCCCTTGCAGTCTTAAACGCCTATTCAAAGCGAGAGCACTCACAAACCCAAGAGGAATACCGATAAAAATATCAGCCAGTACAAAGTAAAGCGTGTTTAAAAAAGATCGCCACCATCCAGAATCAACCATGATTTCAAGATAATTCCTTAAACCAACAAATGTTAGCTTCAGCGTTCTGCCAACGAAAACATCAAAGAAGCTTAAATACAGAGCATAAACAAGAGGAAAGAGTAAAACGAAGAAAATTATCAAAAGCGCTGGAAGTATTAGTAAATAACCCAATCTTCTCTTCTTTTTCTCCAATATGCTCCCCTTCCTCAAAAAATTTTTTAAAGGGCGGAGACAGGCTCCGCCCTTAAATCCCTGAAGTTTACTTTCACTTCGATCGCTCAAATTCTTCCCTTATTTTAATTGCAGCTTCTGCAGCGGCATCCAGGGCTTCTTTGGGGGTCTTCTGCCGTGTCAGAGCTTTATGCAATTCCTCTTGAAGAGCACTTGAAAACTCAAGATACCATGGAACCCTCGGCCTGTGAACAACGTACATAGCCTGTTCATACATTTTGTCCAATCCCCTAACTGTTTTCAAAAACTCTGGATTTTCCCACACAGATTTCCAACCTGGAACAATGCCAGCCTTTAAAGCCGCATCCAAAGCGCCTTCTGGGCCTGCAAGGAATTTAATGTATTCGAAGGCTTCCTTGGGGTGCTTGGTTCCATAAGAAATAGCCCATCCCATAGGACCGGAAACAGTGTATGGATGCTCACCGTCAACGGATGGCATAAGGGCTATTTCCCATTCACCAACGCCTCTCGAAAGTTCCGGGTTATCAAGATCAACCAGAGGAAGACCCCACCTCATACCAAATGCTATATCCTTATTGAACATCGCTTTATCCACTTCTGTTTCTGTCCATCCCAGTGAGGCAGGATTGACGATCTTGTACTTGTAAATCATGTCTACCATAAACTGGAGTGCCTGGACTCCTTTCTCGTCGTTAAATACAGGATTCAGATTTTCGTCAAAGAACTTTCCACCAAAACTGGCAAGAATTGCAACAAAGTCACAAATAAGACTCTCTTTCTGTGCCCAGGACCATGCACTTGCGTACCTCACGATCCCTGCTTCTTGTAATTTCTGAGCCAGTTCAACTACTTCTTCCCACGTACGTGGGAATTCGTTGTAACCAACTTTTTTTATCATTTCTTTGTTGTATACGAAGGATTTCCACTCTGAGATCCACGGAAGACCATACCATTTGCCCTTATAGGCCATTCCATCCAGAGCGAAAGGCACAGCGTCGTTTTTCAAATCTTCTGTCAACCATTCATCAATAGGCAGTACCCATCCTGCCTCAACGTATTTTGGGACTTCTACACAGTCGATTATGAAAATATCGTACTGGGAACCACCGGCCAACATAGAAGCTATCAGCTTGGCGTTCTGATCTCTACCGTATGGCACAACAGTTATGTTGACCCTCACACCGTATTTTTCATAGAACTGCTGATTTCTTTCAATATAATAGGCCAGATCTCCAGGACCGAAAATGGTGTTCAGTTCTACAACAGCCCAACCCAAAACCAGCACACCCACAAACAGAGCTAACAAAACAAACTTTCTCATACTTTCATCCTCCTTGTTTTTAAAAATTGGGGTTATCTATGTATTAATAAACCCCGATGAACGATCTCATCAACACCCATCCAGCAGCACCTAATGCCACACCTAATTCTCCGAGCTCTGCCCTCGCAAAACGAACCTTGTTCAAAAGCTCTGGCATAACTACCTTCTCTAAAACCGGCGTGACAACAGACATTATTCTTTCATAATGGTTGAAACCTATACCACCGGTTATGACCACCATATCTGGATCAAGCAAAAGTATGGCGTTGGCCAAAGCCAAAGCGAGATGCTCGCATGCCTCCATAAAAATACGATTAAATCGTTCATGTTCATCGATAAGCTGGAAAAATTCCTCTACAGGAAGTTCAAAGCCTTCTTCTTTGAGTTTTTTTCCGAGTCCATAACCTGATATCCAGTTCTCTAAAGCACCGAAAAATTCGAATTTCAACTTCTTCTCTTCACTCCAGTCTGTAACAGTGAAACCCATCTCTCCCGCCATTCCATGAGTTCCTTCGTAAAGTTCTCTGTTTATTATGAGACCCGCTCCCAGCCCTGTTCCAATAGAAACAAGCAATACGTTTCTTTTATTCTTGGCTGCTCCCTGCCATAATTCACCCAAAGCGTTAAGCGTGACATCGTTAGCGAGAAAAACATCGAGATCATAGTGCTTTTCGAGAAACTCTTTGAGATTCACGTCTTTTAAGCCAAGAGCTGGCATATTGTAAATATATCCCGTTTCGGGATCAACAGTGCCAGGAATACCCACCCCTATTCCAAGAATTCTCATCTTTGGAACGCTAATCACAGAATCGATCATATCAACACATTTCGAAAAAAATTCGGCCTCCGATCTCAAAGTCCCCGTCTTAGAAAATTTCTTCTCTATCACCCTACCTTCTAAGTCGGTTAAAACAGCTCTTGTGTTGGTACCTCCAACGTCGAGGCCAACTATATATCGGAAATCCGGCCGGAAAGATAAAAGTACAGGCCTTTTTCCTCCCCTGTTGGAACTCTTACCTTTTTTTACCTCCATCAAAATACCCTTATCCAACAATCGGGCAACCCCTTCGGAGACCACCGGTTTACTGAGTTTCGTCTCACGCGCAATTGCAGCTCTCGAAATGAGTTTTTTCCTGCGGACAACCTGAAGGATCAACCTTTCCGAATCTCTCAAGTCAAGATGCAAGATGATCGCTCCCTGTTAAGTTGAAAAAGAGAATCCTTAAAAGCAAGTTAGGTATGCTTCCTTACTTATTATACCTTTTGCAATCTTTATGTCAAGTTTAATTATAAGTGTTTTCTCACAATTAAGGAGGTTGTAAGAGAATCTCAGGAAATTATGGGTCTAACGCTCCCGATTTTTAGAATTTTCTTTCGTTTTCGCCTTAAATGGTAATGCAGGCAAGAGTTCTTGAGGAAGAAGAAAATTAAAACATCAAGAAATTCGGACATTAGGTTCAAGAGCTTTCGGATAGGGTTCAAGAAACATCTGATCTTTTATATACTCCACATTGTAACTTAACGCCCATGCTTTTAGAACTGCGATGATCGTTTGAAGGGAAACATGACCTTCTGCGTATGATTCCAGCAGATCAATAAAATAAGCCTTCTCTTCTTTACCAATGTGATTCTTTAAAAAGCCGTATATATGAAGGATCGCATTGATCACCCTGGATTTCTTAAACGGTGTCATCAGCGCTTTCAGTAGAAGAGTTCTGTACAGATTCCGCTGCTCTACACTAAAGCCTTTCTCGGCAACGAGCTTCCCCATTTCCCGGGCAATTTTTTCGTTCTTTGCGAGTAACAGAAATTTGTACCTCCTATGAAACTCCACCAGGTCTTTCTTTTTTACAACCTTCCTGTATCGCGCAAGAGCGAAGACTGTAGAGAAAAAATCAAACCTGATGCGGGCGTTTGTCAACCTCCTCTCACTCTCTAAGGGAATGTCCGGTAAAGCCTCCAAAACCTTACTTGCGAAAGCGCCATTGGTTCTGGAAACCACGTTTCCTTTTAAATGGAAAAGCTTCGCATCGCGGAACCCACACGAAGGTGATTTGGCTTTAAGAACTATCCCGTCAGGTTCATCTTTTTTCAACGATTCCAAAAAGGCGCTGGCGAACGTTCGCATTCTTTCGGTCAAATCCTCCGTACGTGATTTGTTCATCAGCCGTACCTCTCCGTTCACAAGAAATAGATCTATCGGCTCACGGGGCACAGGCAAGCCCATCCCAACTTCAGGACAAACCATTTCAACATCGCAGCAGCGAGAGAGCTTGTCCATTAGATCATCCTTTATCTTTCCACCGTCATATCTGACAGCTTCAAAAAAACATCGGCTCACAAGTAGTTTTGGACGAACTTCGCTGTTTATCTCCATTGCCTCCCGTCTACCTCAAAATGAAAACTATTGCCAGAACCACAACTAACGTGGAAAGAAAACCCGGGAGGAGCTTTTTCAAGGCTTTTGAAATAGGTGTCTGAAAATATTTCGAAGTTAACACTAAACAAAGATGTACCGGTGAAAGCAATACTCACAGGACCGCAAAATAATAACCCCAAACGGCAAGCGGTAAAGCACCAAACGAAGTGGAAAGACTGAATATAGTGGGAAAACTCATACCAACTGTTGCCTGAGTGATGCCTGTAACCATGCCAAGCAAAAGTGGCATCACAGCGGCCAGGATAAGTGGTGGCACGTTAGAAGAAAGTTCAGAAGCAATGGCGTCAGAAATTCTAAGCGTCTCCAGCGTGTTCTTGTACAGGAAGACCATTACAAGCAGTAACACTATATCCACTTTAAAACCATTGATAAAGCTCTTAAGCTTTTTGCTGTACATAACGGCAAGCGCAGCCGCTATTCCAACAGACCATACACCTTTTAGCCCGGCAAGGACCAGGAAGATGACTAAAAGAATGGGCCATGTAGACTTAAAAAACAATCTTAGAGAATCTTTTGAAAGCTTCACCCGCCAGCTAAGTGGCCTGAAAATAAACAGTCCCGCAACGATGGCGGTCAACGCTACCGGAAACATCACCAGCATGAAGTTTCTGAGAGGAATGCCGGCAAACGATGAAGCTATAACCATCGCGGGATAGACAACCCAGAAAAACTCCATACTGTGCCTGAACCAGTAGTTCGCACTCATCATTTCAAGATTCGTGAGTCCACTTCCTCTGCCAACCGCTTCCACAAGAGGAGCAGTGAACATCGCTCCGCCCGGCATGGGTAGTAGTCCTATGAGAAGAGGAAGAAAAGCCGTTGAAAGTCTTACATCAGGAAATACTTTCTCTACAGCTTTTTGAAGCAACTGAGCAGTCCCCGAAACTTTCATAACCTCGCCTATGACGTAAATGAAATAAATGGTGAGTACAACTTCATAGAGTTTTGGATCCGTGGAAAGTTTTCGAAATATGGTAATCAAAGAATCAAATCCTGGTTTATGAAATAAAAAAGTGACAGCGAAGGCTCCAAAAAGGGAAAGAGAGATATTTCGCCGCCACAGCTGAAGAGCGGTGAGAGTCGCAAGGCCTGTTACAACACTGATGGTTGCCAATCGGGAATCACCTCTAAATCTGCTTCAATCTATATCAACTTTTACCCCTTTAGATTTGACAAGTTCAAGAAACTCCTCTTCGCTCAACGTGGGAATTCCCAGCTGGCGCGCTTTGTCGAGTTTGGAACCCGGATTTTCTCCAACCACGACGTAATCAGTTTTTCTTGAAACTGAAGAAGCGACCTTGCCACCATGGACAGTAATGAATTCCTCGATCTCCCGCCTGCTGAAACGTTGAAGTGTACCAGTTACCACGAAGGTTAAACCAGCGAGTTCATCGCTTTTTTTCACTTCTTCTGACATGCGCACACCAGCGTTCCTCAGTTTTTCCAGAATCTGCTTCGTCTTCTCATTCCTGAAATATTCATAGATGCTTCGAGCCACTTCGGGGCCTATTCCTTCGATCCTCATCAGTTCCTCCTCGCTCGCCTGAGCCAGACGATCGATAGAACCAAAATGCTCGGCAAGTACCTGGGCCGTTTTAGAACCAACCAGGGGGATGCCCAATCCGTAGATCAGATTCGCAAGAGGTCTGTTTTTGGACGCCTCTATCTGTTTCAAAAGATTCGCTATCGTCTTAGGCCCTACACCCGGTCCCAACTGAGCGAGCTCCATGGGACCGAGATAGTAGATATCAGCAATATCCTTTACAAGGCCCGACTCGACAAGGCGATCGATAAGCTTTTCACCAAGTCCCATGATGTTCATACCAGCTCTGGAAGCGAATATCTCAAGGTTACCCTTCAGTTTCGCTGAACAGTGAGGATTGAGACAGCGAATCGCGACTTCATCGGGATTCAATTTCCCAACGGGGCCTCCACACACCGGACACTTATCCGGTGGTTCTATCGGCTTCTCATCTCCGTCGCGCGCTTCTTCTATGGGTTTCACAATCTGTGGGATGATGTCGCCGGCTTTTTCCACGAAGACCTCGTCACCCACTCGTATATCCTTTTGCTTTATGTAATCGAAGTTGTGAAGCGACGCCCTCTTTACTGTTGTACCAGCAAGCTGAACTGGCTCTAACTCAGCAACCGGGGTAAGTACCCCCGTTCTTCCAACCTGGACAGTTACAGCGAGTAGCTTTGTTCTCGCCTGCTCTGCGGGGAATTTAAAGGCAATAGCCCAGCGAGGCGCTTTTGCGGTGGTTCCCAGCGTGTCTCTGTGCACCAATTCATTGACCTTCACAACCACTCCATCGATATTGTATTCA
>DPRG01000048.1 GCA_003538775.1 Thermotogae bacterium | reverse complement strand
CCTTACTTCTTTCTGGTAGCGATCGTTTGTGAGTGATTGTGATGGGACAAGCGGAGCGCAACTGCAAAAACTTCACGCTGGAACATACTTTTGTGCCAATCTTAATTCCTTATTTTTCATATCGGCAAGTATGATGGACAGAAACCATTGCAGCCAGGTGTTAAAATAAAAGAAAGCCGAATATACCTGGTCGTCCGTACGGTGCCTTCGGGCTTAAAAGGGAAGCCGGTGGAAGTCCGGCACGGGTCCGCCACCGTGACGGGGGACGAAACCCGCATCAAGCCACTGGGTCGATCCTGGGAAGGCGCGGGGAGTAGGATGATCCCGAAGTCGGGAGACCTGCCGTACGGAGTTGACCACTACCCTTCGGCACAAGGGGGTGGTGTTTTTGCTTGTAAATAAGCCCTATACGTAAATGATCTTTTTGGCATTCCACGTTTCACTCACTTCAAAAGAGAGGAGGATTCATCGTGAGGAAAATATCCATCTTACTGCTTTTGATGGCGATAGTTACGGTTTCATTTTCCTTTCCCATCACTCTGATCGACGATCTTGGGCGTCCTGTTACCATAACTGAAGAACCCGAAAGGGTTGTAGTGGCTGCCCCTGCGGTAACAGACTTTCTTGTAAAACTCGGTGTGGAGGAAAAGATAGTTGGTGTAACGGATTTCGATCCATACCAGAGAGAAGGAATCGAGAGAATTGGAAACATGGTTCCCTTGAATCTCGAAAAGATCGTATCTCTCCGTCCCGACCTTGTCTTTCTCACAGGAGGTTTTCAAGAACCAGAGATTTCCAAGCTTGAAGCCATCAATGTGAAGTGTATGGTAATCAATCCCCAAAGCGTTAACGACATTCTCAAGGATGTCGTGCTGATAGGTTCAGCCGTCGGGCGTTCTGAAAAGGCAAAAAGAATCTATCAGAGCTACAGGGATCGCTTCCTTCAAATTGCAAAGAAAGCTTACACCATCCCTCAGGAAAACCGGTTGAAAGTCTTCTACGGAATGCCGGACGAGAACTTCTCCCAGATCTGGACCTGCGGTAGCGGCAGTTACATGAACGAGATCATCGTTTACGCGGGTGGCGTTAACGTCGCCGCCGGGTACTCTGGAAACAACGGATGGTTACCGGTTGGACCAGAGTTTGTGATCAAGGCAAATCCCGATGTGATACTGATTCCATTCTGGTATGAAGGTGGCGAAAAGGAAGCTGTAGAACACGTCCTAAACTTCAAACCCTGGAAAGAAGTCTCCGCTGTGAAAAACGGCAGGGTTTACGCAATTGATGGTAATGTAGCCAGTAACCCAAATCTTGAGATATTTGAACTGCTGGAAAGGATATACACACTTCTTTATGAAGAGTAAACTCCCACGCTGGGTATTGATATTGTTTGTGGCGGTGGCTGTAATCGCCATCGCCACATCCTTTGGAACAGTTCATCTAACCCTGGGTGAGATTATCAACACCCTTACTGGAAAAATCAGAGATTATAGATCCCAGATACTGGTGGAACTGAGGATCCCCAGAGTTCTGGGAGGATTCACAGTTGGGGCAGGACTCGCTGTGATGGGTACCGCTCTCCAATCCGCGCTCAGGAATCCCCTTGCAGACCCTTACATTCTGGGCGTTTCAGCAGGAGCAGCCTTTGGGGCAGCGCTGGCGGGCGCCCTTAGCCAGTACGGATTCCTCAACAGACTATTTGTAAGACCTATGGCGTTTCTTTTTGCCCTTCTGGCGTCGATCATGGCTTATGCATTTGCGCGCCGCGGTGGCCGAACGCCTGTAACCTCTCTGATACTAAGCGGTGTGGTGGTGAGTTTTCTCTTCAATGCCGGTACCACTATCATGGTCGTTTACGGCTGGAGAAATATCATTCATGTTTATGCCTGGCTTTTCGGTTCGCTATCGGGGTTCACCTGGAATGATCTCTGGATTATTCTGCCCATGACATTCCTCTCAACCATTGCCCTTTCTCTCATTGGAACAAAGTTAAACGCTGTTTCCTTAGGTGAGGAAGAGGCGATCCACGTGGGAGTGGATCCCGAAAGGATAAAAATATTTGTTTTCGCCATTTCGAGCTTGTTGAGCGCTGTGATGGTTTCAGCTGCAGGAGTGGTGGGTTTCGTAGGGTTGATAGTACCCCATATGGCGAGGTCTATCTTCGGACCTGACAACAAAGTCCTGATCACTGCGAGTGCGATAATCGGCGGCAGTTTCCTTGTCCTTTCAGATGCCGTGGCACGCACACTTTTAAAACCATCCGAAATCCCGTTAAGCGCTATCACAGCGTTGATAGGAGTGCCCGTATTCATCTACATAATGCGAAGAAAAGGGGAGAGATGGTGAACAGCCTCGAAGAAGCGGTGAGAATATGGCGCCTCACATTCTCTTACGGAGAAAACGGCTTCACACTCCGTATTCCTGAACTTAAGATAAGAAAGAACGAATTCGTTGGGCTTATAGGTCCAAACGGTTCAGGAAAAACCACTCTTCTTAAGATCATTTCTGGCGTTTTGAAGGGATACAGCGGCGGAGTTTTTGTATTCGGCCAGGACACCAGGAAACTTTCTACGAAAACCCTGGCAAAAATGATCTCCTATGTTCCCCAGGAATTCTCACCCATATTCAATTACGATGTGGAAACGCTGGTATCGATGGGACGCATACCTTACATGAAACCCTTTCGATCCATGACCGCCTTAGACTGGGAGAAGATACACAACAGCATGAAAATCATGGATGTGGATCGTTTCTCCAGAAAAGGTATAGACAACCTCAGTGGAGGCGAACGGCGAAGAGTCGCGATTGCACGTGCCCTGGCTCAGGACACCCCTGTGGTACTGATGGATGAATTTCTATCCCACCTCGACCTCCAGCATGTGAAAGCCATAATGGGAACCACCATGGATGAACTGAGAAAAAGAGGGGCAACCCTTATAGCCGCGTTTCACGAGATAAATCTCGCTATCTTGATGTGCGAAAGACTTGTCGCCATTAAAGATGGTCAGATACTGTTCGATGGCAGCCCCGAAGAAGTGATCAACGAGGAGAATCTATTCCGACTTTACAATGTAAAACCCTTGATAGTCCGACATCCTCTCAATGGAAAACCTCAGATACTCCTGAGGTAATTCTCATCAAAAATCTTCCAGACGTATTTACACGAATATGCGTTACAATAGTAACAAAGAGACTCAAATATCCTGCTTGGGGGACACAACAAAAAATAGAGGAGGGGGAGAAATGAGGGCACTTGTAAAAAAAGAACCAAGAAGTGGTGCAATCGTTCTTGAAGAAGTCCCAGAACCCGCAGATCCTGGACCCAGAGAAGTGATCATAAAGGTAAAGAGGGTTTCGATCTGCGGTTCGGATGTTCACATCTATGAGTGGAACAAATGGGCCGCATCGCGAATAGAAACACCGAGAATCATAGGACACGAGTTCACAGGTGAAGTGGTGAAAATCGGAAGCGATGTCCGGCTCGTAAAAGAAGGGGACATTGTCGTCGCGGAATCCCATATTCCATGCATGACGTGTTATCAGTGCAGAATAGGCAAGATGCATGTCTGTCGCAACACAAAGATCATAGGGGTTGACACTGATGGCGCTTTTGCAGACTATGTAAAGCTACCAGAGGTGGTACTGTGGAAGATAGACCCTTCAATACCCGCAGAGTACGCCTCCGTTATGGAACCTCTTGGTAACGCCATACATACCGCTTCGGTAGCCAATCTAAGCGGCAAGTCTGTCCTCATAACAGGGGTAGGACCCATAGGCGCCATGGCTATAGCCGTCACGAAGGCCTCGGGATCAGCTCCGATTATCGCAGCGGAGATAAAACCATACCGCATCGAGATGGCAAAAAAGATCGGAGCGGATTACGTCATCAATCCCGCTGAGCAGGATCTGGTGCAGGAAGTTATGAAGATAACCGATGGCAATGGTGTAGACGTTCTCTTAGAGATGTCAGGAAACCCAAAGGCTCTCGTAGATGGCATGAAGGCTGTGACAAACGGTGGAAAGGTTTCGGTGCTTGGTGTCTATGATGGTAACATCGAATTCGATATGAATCTGGCTGTTTTCAAGGCCTTAACAGTGTACGGAATAACGGGGAGGGAAATGTTCAAAACCTGGCATATCGCGACACAGATGCTCAAATACAAACAGCTCGACCTTTCTTCGGTTGTCACTCACGTGCTCGACTTCGAAGAATGGGAAGAAGGCATGAAAATGATGCAAAATGGAAACTGTGGCAAAATAGTGTTGAAAGTCAATGACTGAAAGGAGGGGGTTCGGGTGTCTATTTGGGAAGAATTGAAACAGGAGGTCGAATCTTTAAAAGAAAGCGGACTTTACCTCAGAATAAGACGCATATCCAGCCCACAGGGCGCATGGTTTGTAGTAGACGGTAAAAAGGTCCTCAACCTCTGCTCGAACAACTATCTTGGCCTGGCAAATGAACCGCGTTTGAAAGAAGCGGCAAAGAAGGCCATAGAGCAATGGGGTGTTGGACCAGGAGCTGTAAGAACCATAGCGGGTACACAGGATCTTCATATACAGTTAGAAGAAGCCCTCGCAAGATTCAAAGAGGTTGAGGCTACACTCGTTGTTCAGTCGGGATTCAACGCCAATCAGGCGGTAATCCCAGCGATCACCTCAGAGAAAGACGCGATACTTTCCGATGAACTCAACCACGCTAGTATCATTGACGGGGTTAGGCTTTCCAAAGCGAAGCGATACGTCTGGAAACACAGAGACGTCGAAGATCTTGAGAGAAAACTTAAAGAAGCCATAAAAGACGGTGCGAGAAGAAAACTCATCATCACTGACGGAGTTTTCAGCATGGACGGTGATCTGGCGCCACTTCCTGGCATCGTGGAACTCGCGAAAAAATACGACGCTATTGTCATGGTGGACGATGCCCATGGTGAGGGGGTCCTTGGTGACCACGGTCGAGGAATTGCAAGCCACTTTAATCTTACGGGCCAGGTAGATATCGAAATAGGAACACTCTCAAAAGCCTTTGGAGTTGTCGGAGGTTATATCGCGGGCAAGAAGGAGCTTATAGAATATCTCAAACAAAAGGCTCGTCCGTTCCTTTTCAGCAGCTCTCTTTCTCCGGCGGACACAGCCGCGGCGCTGGAAGCTGTCAGGATACTCGAAGAATCCGACGAACGCGTGAAAAAGCTCTGGGAAAACGCGGAATACTTCAAAAAGCAGATGACTTCACTTGGGTTCGATGTCGGTCATAGTGAAACTCCCATTACTCCTGTGATGCTTTACGATGCGAAGGTAGCTTCAAAGTTCAGCGAGAGGCTATTCGAAGAAGGTATTTTCGCGCAGTCCATAGGCTATCCTGTGGTGCCAAAAGGCAAGGCGAGGATACGAGTTATGATAAGCGCGGTACACACAAGAGATGACCTGGACTTTGCCATCTCCAGGTTCGAAAAGATAGGAAAAGAACTGGGTGTGATCTGAGCGGTGAAAAAAAGAAGTTTCCTTCAGAAGTATCTATGGCTTTTGATTCTGGCGGGAGTGATAGTGGCTGTTCTATTGGGCTGGTTCCTCAGCCTGGTTTTCTCTGGCCGATTAATCGTGAACCCGGTGATTTTGAGCATAGGTACGCTTCAGATACGCTGGTATGGGCTGCTGATAGCCCTGGCAATCTTGCTGGCTTATTTTATTGGGCGCTCGCTGGCTTTAAAAGAAGGAATAAAGGAAGACCATCTCATCGAAGCCCTTCTTATAGGCGTGATCGCTGGTGTTATTGGAGCAAGGCTTTATTATGTCGCTTTTAACTGGGGCTATTACTCCAGATATCCACAGGACATCTTCAAAATCTGGCAGGGAGGACTTGCCATACACGGCGGCGTGTTTGGCGCGATGATTTCGACGTTTTTATACACGCGCCTCCGCAAGGGGGTCAGCTTCGGTTTTCTTCAGGCGCTGGACATTTTTGCCTCTGTGCTTCCTCTCGCACAGGCTATAGGCCGCTGGGGAAATTTCTTCAACTACGAAGCCTACGGTGGACCCACCTCCGTGCCCTGGAAAATGTACGTACCTCCATCCCACAGGATGCCTGGATATGAAGGTTTCGAATACTTCCATCCCACATTTCTATATGAATCACTATGGGATCTTGCTACCTTCGCAGTTGTATTCACTTACCACAGAAAGCTCCGAAAGAGTTATGGAGAGACACTCGCGCTGTATTTCATAATGTACTCTGCAGGACGCTTTGCGATAGAAGCCATGAGGCTGGACAGCCTTTACGCGGGTGACCTCCGGGTGGCTCAGGTTGTAAGCATTGTTTTAATGTGCACAGGAGCGCTAATGATGTTCATTTTAAGAAAGAAAGGCAAACACCTTCCAAAGGAGATGGCAGAATGATAAGAAGCATAGTGATAACACTTGTTCTCTTCTTCGCCATCGTGTTTTTCATGTTCTGGGTCATCCCGTTGCTCACGGGATGACCGCGCCTTTTCCCGAAAAATCCTTACTCTCAAACAATCATACTTTCTAAAACCCTATTTTAACGGATGTGGTGAGATATCACCTCTTTACCTCTCCTGTTCCAGCATAGAGCTTTGACAGTCTTACGGAGCGCTGAACCGCAGAGGTT
>DPRG01000101.1 GCA_003538775.1 Thermotogae bacterium | reverse complement strand
CTGAGATCAAGGTTGAGGACCAGCCTTGAGGCGCCTATCATAGTGGGAAGGTTTGAATCTACGACCCAAGAGTGCTTTGCCTGTGGACAACGGCACGAACTCTCACTGTCGGAGAGGGTAATTGGATGTGAGTGTGGCTGGGAGAACGACAGGGACGTGAACGCCGCGCTTGTGATTTTGAGGAAATGGCTTGACCTGAGCCCTGATCAGGCCGTAGGGCTGGACCGGTCAGAATTCAAGCCCCTGGAGAGAGAGAAGCCGCTGTGCGGGTGCTGGGGAGTAACCCCTATATCCGCATAAGCTTCCCTCGGTGAAAGGGGAAGCCCACCCACTTCAGGGGTGAGAGGAGGTCACCATAGAGCATTAGCGGAGATGGTGAATACAACATCCATTCCAAGAGTACTTCCCGCGCTTCCCTGCAGAATACTTCCAAGGATACCCAGCGAAAGAGAAAAATTGTCAATCAAAAGTTCAAAACCACCGCCAAGGAGGAGGTCAGATCGCTGAGGATTGGAAATCGATAAATTCAGGCTTGTACCGCCTCTGGCGTAAAAGATCTTTCCAATATCGAATCCCGTTGTAAGTCCCAGGTACCAGATGTCGCTCCTTCTAACACCGAACTCCATACCGAGAGTTAGAGGCAGTAACAGTTCAATTCCTACTCCTGTCTGTCCTATGTCTGCCACTCCGCGGGATGTCCAGGTGGTGAAGTCTTTTACAAAGATGTTGTATGCGGTCACATCACCCGCGGTTCCCCGTATGCCAAAACTCACGTTAAGGGCATCCACCGGAGTTGCTCCATCGGTGAATCGAAGCCAGCTGAGTTCTAACCCGTAAGATGTCGAGGAGTTTATGTAGCCTGCTAAAGCGTAGGAAAATGCCTGTTCTTCCACCACGCTTTCGAGAGATCTGGAGAAACTTATGTACCCGGCGAACCCATCTTTGTAGGGTTGAATTACCGAGAGTTCGAACCAGCTGACTGATGAGCCGCCGAAATCCCACAAGTTTGAGATGTTGACGTCAAACACCCATTTGTTTGTATTCACCATCCATGCGGGGTTCATCGAGGTCATGGGGACTCCCGGTACGAAGCCGACGGTGTTACCCCCGGTCATGATTGAAACTTCGTCGAGCTCCATAGCGAAAAGGCTGCAAGCAGCAATTATAACGAGTAACACCCCTACTTTTTTCATTTTATCTTCACCACCTTCAAAAGGTTTTAACTGCTATCGAAAGGACTCGGGAAAAACGCGGACGCATCCGCCTTCCCATTTCTATTACCTCTTCCTGACTCAATTTTCCTTCCGACATGCCCGATGCGTAGTTTGTAGCCAAGGAAAAAACAAGAAGCTTCAGTCCCGCGTGGTTAGCTGCGATTATCTCGGGAACGGTGGACATTCCTACAAGATCCGCGCCGAGGCGCTTCATCGCACGTATCTCAGCGGGTGTCTCATAACTTGGCCCGGTAACCCAGCAGTAAACCCCTTCTTCCACTTTCAACCCTTTTGCTTCAAGCGCCTCCCTGGTTCGCGACCACCATTGAAAATCTACAGGGCTGGACATATCCGGAAACCTGGGGCCAATCCTTTCGTCGTTAGGGCCACGTAAAGGGTTGCGGAATGCCAGATTGAAGAAGTCTTTAACAAAAACAATCGATCCTGGTTTTATCGAAGGATTTAACGTTCCCGCGGCGTTGGTTATTATCAAGCCTTTAACTCCAAGGCGTTTAAAAACGTATATAGGGAAAACGACTTGCCGGGCGGAGTAGCCTTCATAAACATGAAATCGACCGCTCATGGCTATCACTGTGCGGCCTCCAAATCCACCAACAACGAGTTTTCCACTGTGACCTTCGACCGTGCTTCTTGGAAAGTGCGGAATTTGTGAATAGGGTATCTCTACCTGATCGTCGAAAGACTCTGTAATGGGTCCCAGCCCGGACCCCAGTATTAACGCAATATCAGGAATGTCGTCCAGCTTTTCCTCGAGCATTCTTGCAGCAGCTTCAATCGCTTCAAACACCTTTTCGCTCCTCCCGGTTGTTACCTTTAAACTCAAAATCATTATACTACACACTCGTGTAACTATTGAAGAGTTAAAAGTTTTCAAGATGAAAGAGGTTCCCAGTGTTCTGATATACTTTTCCAGTGCGAGGTGGTGAAGCTTGCAGGAAGTTATCCATATGACGCCTGATGAGAGGAAAATCCTAATTAGAAAGGCCAGAGTAGATGACGCCTCATCAGTCGTGGAGTTTTTAAAGCAGGTAGTTACTGAAACAAACTTTCTGATAACGCTTCCTGAGGAAGTTCCGAGTGTGAAGGATGAAGAGTTTTTCATAGAGCGTATCAACTCTCATCCGAATTCTCTCATGCTTTTAGCCCTTGATCCGGTGAATAACGACAGGGTGGTAGGAGTTTTGACCTTCTCCGGCAGTAATAGAAGAAAGGTGAAGCATGCTGGTGAATTTGGTATAAGTGTACTTAGAGAATATCAGGGGAGGGGCATAGCCACGGCTATGCTGAATCACCTTTTTCA
This sequence comes from Thermotogae bacterium, assembly GCA_003538775.1. Lineage (GTDB taxonomy): Bacteria > Thermotogota > Thermotogae > UBA12178 > UBA12178 > UBA12178. The sequence goes on along the minus strand of DPRG01000101.1, from coordinate 7,094 downwards.
ATGGGCAAGAAGCAGGGGAATTAAGAAGATAAACCTTCGTGTGATGGCTGGCAACACAAGGGCTATAGCGCTTTATACAAAGCTTGGCTTTGAGTTTGAAGGGGTATGCAAGCGGGCTGTACGCCAGAAAGATGGAAGCTATGAAGATCTCATATTCATGGGAAGGTGGCTCGATGATGACCAACGGTAAGTTGATAACCTTTGAGGGAATAGATGGTTGCGGAAAGAGCACACAGGTCCAAATGCTTTCTGATCATCTCTCATCATTGGGGTACAGTGTGGTGGTTGTGAGAGAGCCAGGCGGAACCGATGTTGGAGAAGCTATAAGGGATATTCTCCTTTCGGTAGAACTATCCCCCTGCCCTGAAACGGAGTTGCTTCTTTATCTGGCTTCAAGAGCGCAGCTTACACGTCAGATCATCTTTCCTGCTCTCAATGAAGGTAAAGTGGTTATCGCCGACCGATTCGCCGATTCTTCCACGGTCTATCAGGGATACGCAAGGGGCATAGGAATGGAAACGGTAAAAAAGCTCAATGCTTTCGCTACCATGAACCTTGTACCAAGTATCACTTTTATCCTTGACATTCCGGAAGAGATTGCCGCGGAGAGAATGAAACTGAAATCAAAGGACAGGCTTGAAAAAGAAGGGACGGATTTTTTGAAAAAGGCTCGAGAAGGCTATTTAATTCTTGCGCAAGAGGAACCCGAAAGGTTTGTTGTAGTTAACGCGTCCAGGTCGCCAGATGTTATTTTTGAGGAAATCCTCCTCATTTTGAAAGAGAAGAGAGTCATCCAGTTTTGATTCTAATCGTTCACACAAAGAGCTTTGATTTTTTCAAACTGTTCATCGTGGTTTTTGCTGGAACACAACAGAGTAGAACTCAATCTTTCAGAGGTTTTTTCTTGATAACTGAGAATCTTCTCGGATATGCTTCAGGAGTGGGTTCATATTTTCTAAAGACAAGAAGTCTCAGATCTTTTCCTTCTATGGTATAAGGTTTTATCCTTTCAAGCGATAGAGACAGTTCTTTCAAAGCCGTATTTATCTTCGTAGTTTTGTCTTCTGAAGTACGACCTCCATAAATGTAGATTTTTCCGCCCACTTTCACAAACGGTGCCATCAATTCCAATGCTACTGGAAGTATTCCGAGTGCCCGTGAGAAAGCAGCGTCGAATTTTTCTCTATATTTTTCTTTTCCCGCTTCCTCTGCCCGCGTGTTCAATACGGTAATAGACAACTTCAGCTTCTCCGCAACCGTGTTGAGAAAGCGCGCCTTCTTTTCAATAGATTCCAGCGCCCATACTTTAACTTTTTCTCCATAATAAACAGATATGGGAACCGCAGGAACACCACCCCCGGTTCCCACATCTATCACATAACCTTCGAGGTTTTCGTTTATCAAAGGGAGAAGAACTTCTATTACATGTTTCAAAAGCGCCGAACGAAGCTCTCTTATTCCCGTGAGATTGAACGGTGCTTCGACGAGGTTTCTTACAAATTCTTCCAGAAGCGTTGCTTGCTGTTCGTTAATCGCTATTTTGTATGCCTCGCACAGTTTTTTCAACATACTTTTTAAGTCACCACAATCTTGAGCAGCGCTCTCACATTTTGAAAATATGTCTCATTCGGCCATCATGAAAGCAAAGACAAGCGCGTCTGCAATGAGGTCTTCTATTCGCTTGTTTTCATTCGGTTGGTGAGCGGTTCCCTCTATGGTCGACCACACTACGGCGTGCCAGCCTTTTTCCCTGAAATGAGCGGCACATGTACCTCCTCCTATGCCGCCGATCACTGGTTTCACGCCTCTGCAACTTTCAATGGCTTTCGAAAGCCTGGTCACGGCCTCGCTGTCTTTCGGGGTTGGCTCAGGCGCGTCGTGCCTCTGGACAACATCAACTTTTATTTCAGCTCCAGTCTTTCTGGAGTGAATCGCCGCAAGTGAACGGGCGACTTCGAGAACATCATCGAGCTTCACCTGAGGAAGAACGCGGCAATCGAAGAACGAGATATCCGATCCGGGGACGGTGTTGACATTATCGACGTTCGAGAGACGTTTTGTTGGTTCGAATGTGCTTTCTGGTGGTGAAAAGCTTTCGTCTTTCATAGGAAAAACTTCATGAAGAAGACGGTCAAGTTCACTCAGAAAATTCATCGCGACTCTTGAAGCGTTCAAACCAAGGTTTGGTGTGGAGGCATGAACCTGCTTTCCGCTAACTGTAAAGCGCAACCAGAGAATCGATTTTTCGGCTATTTCCACGAAACTTCCGTCCGGAACACCCGCGTCTGGAACGACGAAAAGATCCTTTTCCTTAAAAATATTTTTGTTTATCAAAAACCTTATTCCACGTTCGCTGCCCGCCTCTTCATCCGCCACGAAGACAAGTCCTGTATTCATTTGAGGTTCTATTCCAAGGTCTACAAGAGCTTTTAAGGCGAAAAGCGATGCTACAAGAGATCCCCCGTTATCCTCTGATCCCCGCCCGTATATCCGTCCGTTTTCAATGTAGGGCTCAAAGGGATCCTTTTTCCATAATGTCCTGTCACCTTCCGGCACAACATCCATGTGAGACACAAACCATAGAGTTCGTGAAGAGTCCTTACCTGGAGCCTTCACAACCAGATTTGGTCTCACTCCGCCTTCTGCGCGCTCATCTTCCGCGTCATATCTTTCAAATTCAAATCCCATATCTTTTAGCTTCGATTCCAGCCATTCTGCTTTTTTCAGTTCACCGGGTCCTCCAAAGGCGGGATTTACCGAATTGATACTGACAAACTCCATTAGCGTTTTAACCATTTCGTCCCTGTAAGACTCTATCTTCTCCTTCAGCCGTTTTGCTTCCAAGAGGCACACCTCCTCATTCTGCCTGTGCTCAATTATATACCTTTTCGCATTCTGGGTTAAAATCTCTTCAGACGACCACATAAAACGAAAGGAGCGTTGGATGTCGAGAATAACTCTGATTTTCCTGGTTATTTTCCTTGGAATGGCCATTCTTGTGTATAGAGCTTTCTATCTTCAAGTAGTGCGACATTCAGATTTTGTAGCTCAGGTTGAAGATCTTTTCAAAACAACGTCGACCGTGCCAGCACCGCGTGGAGAAATACTGGACAGAAATGGAGTGAAACTGGCCTGGAATCAGCGCTATACACTTCTCGAAATCTCCGGAAATTTTGACGAAAAAGGGTTACAGAATCTCCTCAGGACATACCTTTCGGAGAAAACCGCAGAAGTTCTAAAAAGATTGAAAGAAGAAGGTAGTGTTGAACTGAGACTTCCTGAAAGCCTGGAACTTCAGCTCTACTCGATCAGGGGTTTGAAAGTCACGCCCGTTTATGTGCGTCTTTACAGGAGTGAGGCTTTTTCTCACGTGGTGGGTTATGCAAACACTGAAGGTGAAGGGCTTTCAGGTCTGGAGAAATATTACGATGATGTTTTGAAGGGAGAATCGGGGTTACTTCTGAAATCTTCGAAGGGAGACGTTATTGACAGAATACGCCCAATTCCAGGAAAGAACCTTAAAACAAGTATAGATGTGCGTCTTCAAGAATATGCCTATAAACTTCTGGAAGAAACGGGAAAACCGGGAGCAGCGATAATGATGAACCCGTCCACAGGAGAGGTTTACACACTCGTAAGTTATCCTGGTTATGACCCTAACCTTCTTTCAAGTGGTCTTGATGAAGCGCAATGGAGGTTAATGGCCGCTGATCCGCGAGGCCGCTTTATAAACCGCGCCATCTCCGCCACTTATTCGCCTGGCTCGGCAATAAAACCCTTGATTCTGGCAGCTGGGCTTTACTATCAGCGGAACCAGACGGAAACCATGACTGTAAACTGCAAAGGGCACTACAATCTGTACGATTCGTCAGGGAAACTGATAGCTTCGTATTCTGACTGGTATCTTCCTGGGCATGGTGTTACTGACTATGTAAAAGCCGTCGCCGTCTCGTGCAATGTGTTTTTCTTTCAGCTTGGAAGCTATCTGGGAATAGAAAGAATGAGGGAAATGGCTTCTGTGTTTCGTATAGATGAACTAACTGGTATTGATATACCCTGGGAGAAAAAAGGGGTCTTTCCGGATCCACGATGGAAGTATGACAATGTTGGGGAAAACTGGTATCTTGGTGATACCATTCTCACTTCTATAGGGCAGGGTTTTGTGAGACTAACACCGATAGAATTGCTCCAGCTGTACAATCTGATCGCAACGCGTGGCAAAGTGACTGTGCCTCATATACTCCTTGATAAATCTGCTGAAAGCTGGATAATAGATCTTGGAGATGTCTTTGATAGATTAGTAGAATCCCTGACTCAGGTAACTACCAGAGGTGGAGCATCGCTGGCTGAACAAGGGACCGCGTATAGTGTGTTCAGAAACTTTCCTGTGACTGTGGCAGGAAAGACGGGAACGGCGGAAGTTGGTGGTGGAAGAGCTCCTCATTCATGGTTTGCGGGTTTTGCGCCTGTGGAACATCCTGCTGTGAGCGTCATCGTATTCGTGGAAAATGGTGGATATGGTTCACAAACCGCGGCGCCAATAGCAAGAGACCTTTTGAGGAAATTTTTTGAACTCTATCCGGAAAAGCTCACTGACTGAAGAACGGGTTTTCTTTCAAAATGTGTTTTGCGGTTGCCACAGGTCCATGCCCCGGGAATATTAGCAGATCAGGTTTCTTCTGCAAAAGCTGTGTTAGAAGTTTTATGGAGGATTCCATTTCTTCCCAGTTACCGCCTGGTAAGTCCGTACGCCCAATAGAGTCGGCGAAGACTGTATCGCCAGTAAATAGATAAGAATCTACAAGAAGATAGCAGGTGGAACCAGGGGTATGCCCGGGTGTGTGAATTGCTTTCCATTCACTTCTAAGTTTTTCAGGTTCTTCAAAATTGATTTGCTCCGAAAAAGCGGTGCTGATGCTCAGCTGCTCAAAAAGATTAAGAGAAGGATCTAAGAGAATTCGTTTTTCTGCGGGATGAAGGTAGATCTTTTCAGAGTTGATTGCCATTAAGTCATGTATGTGATCCACATGAGCGTGTGTGAGCAGAACCTGAATCATATCTATGTGTTCTTTATTCTTCAGTTCTTCCAGATATGATCTGGAACCACGACCCGGGTCTATCAAAAACAGACTTGTATCGATAAGTACGAACCAGCTATTCTCAGCGAATAGATCGGAAACGTGCAGATATATTTTTATCTTTCCGTCTTCGACAAGAGGTTTCAGCAATTTTCCCTCTCGCTGCATCGTCCTTCCTCCAGTTGAACAGTCACGTGTTTCACTCCGAGGCTTTTTAGCTTTTCCTCGATCTCGTCGATGCACCTGTCTAAAGACTTCACATTTTCCGTAATCGTGGCGTGACATTCTACATACAAGTCTTTCCCATCAGATGACCAGATGTGGATATGGTGCGCATCTTTCACCATGTCAAGCGACTCTATAGCTTCTTTGATCTCTTCCACACTGATTCCACTGGGAACAGCTTGCATAACTATCTTCAAGCTTTCTTTGAGTATATGTAGTGATTCCAGTACTACATACGCCACAATCGCAAGCGTGATCAAAGGATCCACGAACCACCAACCGAAAGATCTGATTAAAAGGCTTCCGACTATTACAGCAACGGAGCTCAGCGCATCGCTCATTATATGAAGAAACGCGGATCTCACATTGAGATTTTCTTTTGATCCTGAGTAAAGGATGAGCGCCGTTATGACATTGCCTGCAAGCCCCACGATTGCCACCCACAGCATGAGTTCCGCGTTTATTGTATACCGATTTAAAAGTTTTTCCAGTGCTTCTTTTAGAAGAAGTATGGTGACAGAAAGAAGGACCGTCACGTTTATAACGGATGCGACTACCTCCGCCCTTTTGTAACCGTAGGTGAATACCGAATCTCGCTCTTTTCTGGCGATACGTCTCGCAAAATAGCTTATGAGCAGCGCCGTTGAATCGGTAAGGTTGTGGAGAGCGTCAGAAAGAAGCGATAAGCTACCGGAGAGAAGACCACCGACAACTTCCGCAGCTGTTATGAAAAGGTTCAGAAAAACCGAGATTATGAGGCGTCTACTGGTAGAGTCGTGTGAATGAACATGTTTATCCGACAGAGAAGTCACCTCCTGAAGTTCGATCAAGATTTTACCATAAAGGCATTAGATAAGGAGATTTACCGATTTATCTTTGTCGTCTTGACAGGAAGGAGATTCATGCTATAATTCTTTTAGAATAAATCTAAATTATTTAGGAGGTGTTCAGCATGAGTTTTCCGTTGATAGGTGAACCATTTCCAGAGTTCAAAGCAGTGACAACGAAAGGTGTGATCAACTTTCCAAAGGACTATGCAGGCAAATGGGTGGTGCTCTTCAGTCATCCTGCGGACTTCACACCGGTGTGCACAACGGAGTTTTTTGCGTTCCAGAAAAGGTATGAAGAGTTCAAGAAACTGAACACGGAGTTAATAGGTCTGAGCATTGATCAGGTTTTTTCGCACATCAAATGGGTGGAGTGGATCAAGGAAAAACTTGGTGTGGAGATTCAATTTCCGGTTATTGCTGATGACCGCGGGAAGATAGCTGAGCAACTTGGTATGATTCATCCTTCCAAGGGAAATAATACAGTGAGAGCTGTTTTCATCATTGATCCAAAAGGAGTGCTCAGGGCTGTGCTTTATTATCCGCAGGAGCTCGGGAGAAATATGGACGAAATTCTCAGAATGATCAAAGGGCTCCAGATATCGGATAAAGAAGGCGTAGCGATACCGGCTAACTGGCCGCAGAATGAGCTCGTTAACGACGAAGTGATAGTGCCGCCGGCTTCCGATGTAGATACCGCTGAGAAAAGGTTAAAAGAATACGATTGTTACGATTGGTGGTTTTGCCATAAAAAGCTTTGACAGATAAAATAAACAGCGTACCCCGGCGACAGCCGGGGTGTTTTTGTTTTATTTACAGATGCTACCTTACCCTCCTCCTCGCTTGCATCAAAAAAGCACTCCACTCAAGGAAAATGAAAGGCACGTTCCAGCGTGAAGTTTTCGCGTTGCGCTCCGCTCATCTCCTCGCAAGCCCTCACAAACGATCGCTACCAGAAAGAAGT
>DPRG01000122.1:5907-7183 GCA_003538775.1 Thermotogae bacterium | reverse complement strand
TTTTTATTCACATATGAGGATGTTCAGGTAAAGCTCTCAGAATTGCTGCAGTCCCTACAAATAGGTGGTGAAAGGAAATATGGGTTTGGAGAAACAAAACTGGTGAAGTTGAAAATTTTAAATGATACAGATCTCAAATCAAAAGGATTTTGCGGTAGCTGGCTTGAGAGTGATGAGTCAGTAAAAGTGACGATCTTGCCAGGAGATTTCATTTGGGCACATGTGAAACATGAGCCAAATTTGAACATGAAAGGCGAGATAGAGATTTTTATGGGAAGAGAATGGGATGACAAAAAAGGATCCGGAAGGAATATTGTAACTCATGGTCTTTGTTGGGTGCCAGGATCCATTGTTGAAAAACAAGCAACGTTCGAAATAACTCCTTTGGGGATATGGAAATTATAATACAAATAGAATCACCATTGGTCCATTCGTATTAAGAAAGTTTGTCCAGCATCTGTCGAGTCTGTCGACGATGTTTAGACGATAATGAAAAATCAAATAACACAGGGAGGATTCTATGAAGCAAACAGAAGCCAATCTTCTGACTACTTTGGTAGACAGATCACTCAGAAAAGGTGAATTAGAATACCTGGTGAACAGAAGCTTTGATGGTTCTTCGTTGAACTTTCAGAAACTGCGGACATTTTGGATTCAATACTAAAAATTTCAACACTTAACCCGGGTGGTTTAATTACCAATTTTTTGAGTGCTCCCGCAAGAACGCGATATTGAAACCAACTCATAAAAATGTTCAACTATGACGGTCTTTCAAAAATCCTCTTTTTTGTAAACAACCACGCCGTTTTCGATCATCTTTGCGATGGTCTTTTCCATCTGTCTGTACTCACTCAGGGAATAGACGTGGGGTTCGAGCCCTTTCAATTTGATGATTTTCTTCACTACTTTATAGGAATCTTCTCTGATTGGGTCTTCGTACACCACGAGGAGATCGACATCGCTGAAGGCGGTGAAGTTTCCCTTCGCGTAAGAGCCAAAGAGCACAACAAGCCTTACAGGAAGTTCCTTCAAAAGCTGTGGAAGGGAGTTTTTGATTATCTCTAAGACCTTTTCCCTATCATATTCTGGATAGAAGATCCTCGCAGAACCTGATGATCTTTTCGGCATAGTTCACCAGCCTTTCGGCTTCGATTCTGGAATACCTGCTTATAGGAGATCCAGAAGGAAGCGCATCCGGGTACCTGGTGGGGATATAGGCTTTGTCCAGTTCGAGAGCAAAATCCATGAGTTCTTCAGGGATTTCAAAGTGATTGGA
>DPRG01000122.1:0-5677 GCA_003538775.1 Thermotogae bacterium | reverse complement strand
GCTTTCACAGCTTTTTCTGCCGCCTGATAAGAAGAAAAACACGCCCAGTTGTAGAAACCGTGCTTCAAATCGTGTTTTGCATGCTCCAGATCACCTCTTGATGCATCCAGCCAGTCTTTGCTCCTCTCCAAATGACCTCCTCCCAACCCCTTAAAAAGGATGAAATCCAAGGTGGAGATACTATCTACCTGATCGTTACTCCAAGCCGGCTTTAATTGTAGCATGTGACTAGTCTGTTTAGCTATCTTGACAATTTACTATTCCTCTGAAGAAGAACAACTCGCACGGTTGGATATACTGCTCCCCTGAAGAATTGGACAAATAAAAAGGAGAAAGTATAATCTAAACGAGGGGAGTGGTAAGCATGGCAAAGAAACTGTCTGCCGAAGAAAAGATGGCAATCGTTCTTGAAGGGTTGAGAGGGAACAAAACAGTTGCCGAAATTTGTAGAGAACACAGCATTTCTCAAGCACAGTATTACAAGTGGAGGGATAAGTTTTTCGAAGGTGCGAAGACGGCACTTGAGAGTTCTGGCAACTCTTCTCAGGTAGCGCAGTATCAAAGGAAAATAGAAGAGCTTGAACAGATCATTGGCAAACAAGCAGTCGTCATTGAGACATTAAAAAAACGGTTATTCATCCTAGCGGGAAGTAGCGGATCAACTGATAGAGGAAGGATTCAGTGTGACAGGAGCCGTGAGGTATTTGGGGAGGAGTGCGTACTACTACAAGCCAAGGAAATACGAGCGCAAGAAAGACGACGAAGAAATGCTCAAGCGGATACGAGAGATCAAGCGAGAGCATCCATATTGGGGATACAGGCGAATTTGTGCAATGCTGAGGAAGGAAGGAGAAAAGGTAAATCACGAGAGAATCTACAGATTGATGAAAGAAAACGGATTGGTTTTATAGCAGCGGCGCAGGAAAGCGAAAAGGGCCTTGCAAAGTAAGATAGTGCCGAGCAGGCCGAGGGAGGTGTTAGGAATAGACATGACGAAGGTGATGACGAAAGACGGGAGCTGGGCGAATTACATAGCAGTGATAGACTGGTACACGAGGGAAGTGCTTGGTTCACAGATAAGCCTGAGGGGAAGGACAGAAGAGTGGTTGAAAGCGCTGAACAAAGCATTGAACGAAGGTTACAAAGAAGGAGTAAGGGGGGAAGAAGTGGTACTTGTAAGCGATAATGGGAGTCAGCCTACAAGCAGGAGGTTCATGGAAGAATGTAAAGTTCTAGGGATAAAGCAGGTGTTCACGAGTTACAACAATCCGAAGGGGAATGCCAACACGGAAAGGTACTTCAGGACATACAAGGAAGAAGTGGTGTGGCCGGTTGATGATATGAGTTATTCGGAGTTGGTAGCCCAAACAGAGGAATATGAACGGTTTTACAACAACAGGTATCCGCACAGTGCGTTAAATTACAAAAGTCCGAGGGAGGTATATGAAGAGTATCTGAGACTCACAAAAGTTGCGTGATTTTCTGTCCAATTTTTCGGGGTGCATTACATGGAATTCTGTCATTATCTTTTCTTTTGTACCACAAACTGACTTGTTAAACTGCTTAAGACTATGCCTTGTTATCCCTATCACACTCTCTATCAGATTCCTCTTTCCAAATCTCTCATACGTGTGCGTCACAAGCCTGGATTGCTTTACATTGAAACCTCCTTTCTGTTTATGGGAAGTAGGGCTCATTATTTTATAACCGTTCCAGACTTAAGTTGACAGGTCTGTTTAAAAATTTTTGATATAATACTAAAAAGTTTTGTGCGCTTCACTTTATGCAAGAGGGGGGAACAATATGTGGAAGCCAAAAAAAGTTTTTGCAAGAGCCCTCGACCCTGTTCATATTGGAGCAGGAGGTTACAAACTGGGATGGGTAGACAACACGATCGTTAGAGATCCGGCAACGAACGTACCAAAGATACCGGGTACATCAATAGCGGGAGTGGTAAAAGCGTTTGCAGAAATTGTTAAAGAGGAAGATGAAGAGAAAAATGAATCAAAAAGAGTACTCAAAGATTTGGACATCAAGGAACTTTTTGGAACTGATTCAAAAAAAGGCGCTCTGCGTTTTTATGATGGTCAGATAATCTTCTTTCCAGTTTCTTCGATCCAGGGTACGGTGTGGGTAACCACCAGTGAACTTCTCAATTACTGGTTGGAGGAAGATTGGACAAACGAATTTCCAGACAAATTAGAAGACAAGGTCATTCCACTCTGTGGCATAGATCCTACAAAACCGCTGAATCTCGTCTGGTTGTTGCTCAAAGTCGAAAGCAGTGATCAAGAAATTTTGTTACCCTTTGGGGTGAAAAGAGCTGTAGTTGTTTCGGATAAACTCTTTCCCCACATCGTGAACGACAATTTGGAGGTGCGAACTTCTGTGAGAATAGACAGGGATACTGGTACTGCAGTAGAAGGTGCCCTTTTCACCTATGAAGCGATACCAAGAGGCGCGATTCTTGGCTTTGAAGTTTGTCTTGACAGGATGCGGAATTCATTTTCGGAGGACACGATAAACAAACTGATAAAAGCAGTTGAACCGTACTTCAGAAACCTCGGAATAGGTGGGATGGGAACGAGGGGATTTGGAAGATTGGAAGTGCTGCTTGAAAATGATGGTAGTGGTTCAACAGGGGGCGTGACTGATGCACAATCTTGATTTTGAATGCATGAAACTTGCTCAGGCAATTGTGAGCTCATCTAGTATCGATAGGAGTAAATTAGAAAATAACTTAAGAAAAGCCCTTGGTGTTCTGCAAGAAGATGGAGTTTATGCAATGTTCTTGTGGCTCGAAAGTAGAGATAAAACGGTTAGAGAAGAACTTACAAGTTTGTTGAACGAGCCAGAAATAAAGAGATATCTTTTGAATGACTCAGAAAGATTTGACAACAATAATTTTGCTGCTTTCTGCAACAATTTGGCAAAAGTTGCAAAAAATATTGATAAATTGCTTTTTATAAAGAAACTCCTCGAACGCACGCTGGTTTACGCCCTTTATCACGCGAGAATCGGGTGAGAAAAATGTGGAAAAAGATCGATGCTGTTTTCAGATTGAAGAGCCCTCTCCACATAGGCTACATGTCTTTCGAAGTATTCGTGGCCTCTCCTACGCGCTATTACGTTCCAGGAAGGAATTTCTGGGGAGCGATTACAAAAAGGATAACAGAATTTCTATACGACAAACCAGCGAGAGATAATTACAAAGAGATCGGCAGGAAGGTCATGGAGAATTTCAGGTTTTCCTATTTCTACGTCTATGATGGAAAGACGATATATTTTCCCCAATATACGAATAAAGGGTTAGTATATGGAGACAACAACCGGAGAATAACCAGGTCGGAGTTCGAACGCAGATTCATTCGAAGTTTCGTTTCAACAGCGATTGATACTACCGGTACTGCCAAAGACAAAAGTCTCCATGAACTGGAGTTCATCAACAACAACTTCAGGGATGAAGATGGAAACGTGAAGAACACAAAGATAATTGGATGTATCTGGTTGAAAGAAGAAGCTAAAGTAAACGGTGAAAAAGTGCTTCTGAAACTAAACGAGGGAATTTTTATAAAAGAGTTCAACGTGATAGAAGAACTCATCCTTGGTGGAGAATCGAAATACGGTTTTGGGCACGTTGTTATGGAATCGATCAAAAAAGTAGAATTCCCGAACTTGCTCCCATTTAAATGCGAAAATCCAGAAAGGATGGAGATAAGAGAAAACGAATTCCTGCCAGCACATCTGAAATACAAAAAAAGTTTGCACTTCAGAGGAAATATAGAACCTTTGACAGGAAGAGGATACTATGACCCCAAAACCTTGGAGAAGTATGGAGATAGGGGAAAAGGAGATCAAGAGGACAAAAACGAAGAAACGAAACCGGGAAAGATGATATCGTTCCCTGAATATTACTTTTCTCCGGGAACGACGATATTTGACGATGGGAATTTTAGAGTGAAATGGGACGGAACTTTAGAGGTGGTTGAAAATGGATGAATACACTGTCGGAATTAAAACACTAACACCCATATGGACTGGAGATGAAAATAGAAGGAACAACTCTTTGCGAGAAACTGGTATTATCGGAAGTTTGAGATGGTGGTACGAAGCACTGATTAGAGGACTTGGTGGGTACGCATGTGATCCAACATCAGCAGACAGGTGTCTACTGGACCAAAAAAAGTTCAAAAAAGCTTTGAAAGAGGAAAAATCAGTACAAGAAGCGCTGAACGAACAGATATGTCCTGCCTGTCAATTGTTCGGATGTACAGGGTGGTCAAGGAAGTTTGTGCTACGTATCTTAAATAAGGATGGAGAAATTAAAGTAGGTTGTGCCGAGGCAAATGAAGAATTGATTCTTAAATTCATACCTATAAAAGAAATAAACGTTGAAGAATGGTCGCTTCTTAGGTTAACGTTGCATTTTATAGCTGAATATGGCGCGATAGGGGGAAAGACCGTTCTAAAACCTTCAGATGAAATAAGAAGAGAAAATAAGCATCACCATCGTGATTTCGGTTTGATAGAAATTGTGGAATCTAAGTTGAGCATTTTACCGAAGGGAAGTTTAGAAAAATACGTGAAAAGCTCTTCAAGAAACCACATGAATCGAGAAAGCCCAAAATGGGCTTCCATCAAGAACTTCTGGTGTGTTAAAGGGAAATATCTGGCTCGAGAAAGGAGCAATAGAAGTTCGTTCAATAAAGTTCTGGGAAGAGATGAAGATAAGAGGAAGGCAAAGAAAGATCCAAGCGAGAGGGTCTCCAAATGGCTTGCGGGTTCTCGAGGAGAAAGCAAAAAGGTCTTCAGTTTTAAAAGTCCATCTAGAACGTTTGGCTTTATCAATCCAGAAATAGGGATGGATTTTGAAGATATTCGAAAACGACTAGAAATGGTTTGGGGCAAAGAAAGCGAAAATAACTGGGAATTTTTAGCGGGTTGTGAAATCTTGAATTTACTATTCGAAAAATGCTGGGGGGAACAAAATGATTCATGATTACTATCTATCAATAAGAGCCGACGAAAGTGATATAGGGGAATTGAAAAAGAATCTGGCGGAAAAGAAAGGAGAAATCAGGGAAAAGATAAGGGACAACGTTTATTTCTGTTATAGCTTCTACCCTAATCCAGAGGATTTGCAATACCTTCCCAAAGGCTCTGTACTGATAAAAATTTCTTTCACGCTAAAAAAACCATACACCAGCAAAGATGAAGGAGAATTTCATATCATCGATGGGAAAATCTGTGAAAATCCAATCGTCAAAGACAAATTCACCGGGTTTCCAATGGTCAGGTCATCTACATGGAAGGGGCACCTGAGATTTGCCGCTGAAAGGATTGAATGTGAAAAGCTAAAGAGAAAAGAAATTATCAGCCGACTTTTTGGCGCAGAATCTGAAAACGAAGAGAAACTTAAAGGAAGACTCTACTTCTTTCCAACTTTTTTTGTATGCAATCCAAAAAAAGACGTCATCACTCCGCTTAAAAGAGATACCAGAACACCAGCCAGAGGTCCAATATCAATTGAAGTTATGAAAGCAGGTAGCAAAGGTGAGTTCTATCTTCTGTATATCCCCTATCCTAAGGGAAAAAATTTTGAAGAAACGCAGATCGAAGAGGACCTGAATTTTCTTGCCAGAGCACTGGAATTCATGTTCTATACCTATGGATTTTC
>DPRG01000098.1 GCA_003538775.1 Thermotogae bacterium | reverse complement strand
AAACGCCAACATGGTGTTCAAGAAAACGGCCGATATACCTGCGTCGAATCTCAGAAAAGAGATCTGTGAGATCCTGAATCGAGAAGGCTTTATAGCCGATTACAAATCCATCGAGGATGGAAAACAGGGAATTTTAAAGGTTTTCCTCAAATATAAAGGAGACAGAAGAAACAGGATCCGTGTTATAAACGGCCTCGTGCGCGTTTCTAAACCGGGACGCCGTATATACGTGAGCAAAGACCGAATACCCCGCGTCAAGGGTGGGCTTGGAATCGCCGTACTGAGCACCTCGAAGGGGGTCCTCACCGACAAGGAAGCTCGAGAGCTGGGTGTCGGCGGCGAAGTTATCTGCTACATATGGTGAGGAGGTGCCACAATGTCGAGGCTTGGGAAAAAGCCCATCAAGATTCCAAATGGAGTCGAGGTTAGTCTCAGCGATGGACGGATAAAGGTGAAAGGACCCAAAGGCGAACTCGAAAGAGCGCTCCATCCATTCGTGACAGTTGAGATAAACGGCGATGAAATATGGGTAAAACCAAATCTGGAAGCCGCAAAGCGAAAAAGCGATGAAAAGAAGATGAGGGTATTCCAGGGAACTTACTGGTCACACATACGAAATATGATTGAAGGCGTAACAAAAAGCTTCGAAAAGAAACTCGCGGTTGTAGGCATCGGTTACAGGGCTCTCATGCAGGGTAATACCCTCGTTCTCAACGTGGGATATGCTCATCCTGTGGAGATCACTCCACCAGACGGAATAAGCTTCGCGGTGGACAGAGATCCGAAAAACAACTGGTTTGTGATAACAGTTTCCGGTATAGACAAGGAGCTTGTGGGTCAGGTAGCAGCGAACATCAGGAAGGTGCGCGAGCCCGATTCATACAAGGGTAAAGGAATTCGCTATCTGAACGAAGAGATCAGGCTCAAAGCCGGTAAGAAGGTTTAATGAGCTCTTGGAGGTGAATGCGTTGATCAAAAGAATCGATCGCAAGAGACTGCGCACACGGAGACACCTGAGGGTTAGGAAGAAGATCTCTGGAACCCCTGAAAGACCGCGGCTCTGTGTTTTCAGAAGTAACAAACATATCTATGCACAGATCATAGATGACACGACCGGCCATACACTCTGCTCGGCTTCCACGCTCGATAGAGAACTTCGATCCGTCCTTCAGAAAACGTGGAACAAAGAAGCAGCAAGGGAAGTCGGCAAGCTCATCGGCAAACGCGCGCTCGAAAAAGGGATAACAACTGTGGTCTTCGACCGCGGGGGATTCAAATACCACGGTCGAATTAAGGAGCTTGCCGATGGTGCGCGTGAAGCCGGCCTGAAATTCTAATAAGAGAGGGGAGGTCATGCTGTGGATATAGAATCCATCATAGAGGTTGAAGAGTTCGAAGAACGAGTTTTGGAGATAAGGCGTGTGACAAAGGTTGTAAAGGGTGGAAAAAATCTATCATTTAGAGCCGTTGCGGTTGTCGGCAACAAGAACGGAAAGGTCGGAGTCGGTGTGGGGGACGCTCGAGAAGTCCCTGCGGCAATAAGGAAAGCCATAACCGACGCACGCAGAAACATGATCGAGGTCCCCGTCATCAAGGGCACCATCCCTCACGATGTCGTGGGACGTCAGGATGCCTCTAAGGTGGTCCTAAAACCCGCAGCTCCTGGTACGGGTATCATCGCCTCCGCCGCGGTACGCGCTGTTGTCGAGCTTGCGGGGATAAAGAACATACTCACCAAAAGTCTGGGTTCCACCACTCCCCTCAACCTGGCTCGCGCCACTTTCAACGGACTGAAGGAACTCAAATCCCTCAAAGAATATGCCGAGCTGAGAGATTTGAGTGTCAGTCAGCTCATCAAAGGCGCACGGGAGGGACAACAATGAAGCTTCGCATCACGCTTGTGAAGAGTCCCATAGGGTATGATAGGAAAAAGCAGAGAGCCACTCTGAAGGCTCTGGGATTGAAGAAGCTCAACAGCACGGTGATAAAGGAAGACATTCCTCAAATTCGAGGAATGATCAACGTCGTGTCGCACCTTGTCAGAGTGGAAAAGGTCGACGAATGAGGAGGTAGGTGAGATGACTCTCAGAATCGAAGATCTCAGACCAACGCCAGGATCGAGAAAGCGCGAGAAACGACTGGGAAGGGGCTCGGGTTCCGGACATGGCAAAACCTCGACCAGGGGACACAAAGGCCAGAAGGCTCACGGTCAGGGAGTACGTCCGGGATTCGAAGGTGGACAAACACCTATCAACAGGAGATTCCCGAAAAAAGGCTTCAAGAACTTCAACGCTCGCGAGTACGTGGTCGTGAATCTCAAAACACTCGAGGAAAAATTCGAATCGGGAGAAACGGTAAACCCCCAGATACTCAAGGAAAAAAAGATCATCAAACAGATTAAAGACGGAGTGAAGATACTCGGAGAAGGTGAACTCACGAAGGCCTTGAAAGTCCAGGCTCACGCCTTCAGCGCACGGGCTAAGGAAAAGATCGAACAGGCCGGTGGCACGTTTGAGGTGATCTGAGATGTGGCAGGCGCTCAGGAACGCCTTCAAAATACCTGAGCTCAGAGATCGAATAATATTCACGTTACTCGCGCTGATCGTCTTCAGGCTCGGTATCTTCATACCAGTGCCCGGCATCAACCTCCAGGAATGGGTCAACGTATTCAAAAGCTTCAGCACCGGTGCGGCAGGAGGTCTTGTCAGCTTCTTCGATGTCTTCGCTGGAGGTGCGCTGAGGCAATACTCGATATTCGCAATGAGCGTTACCCCATACATAAACGCATCCATCATGCTGCAGCTTCTGGCTTCCGTGATGCCAAAGTTAAAGGAACTTCTCCGGGAAGGCGAGGAGGGAAGGAAGAAGTTTGCAGCTTACACTCGCCGGCTCACCGTCTTTCTTGGGGGACTCCAGGCATTCTTCGTCTCCTTTGGTATTTCGAGAAACCCGAATCTCGTTGTGGTGAGCCCCTGGAGTTTCGTGATAATCTCTACAGCCACCATGCTGGCCGGTACGATGTTCCTTCTCTGGTTGGGAGAACGCATCACCGAAAAAGGTATAGGTAATGGTATATCCGTGTTGATCTTTGCCGGTATCGTCGCCAGGTATCCTCAGTACTTTGCCTCCGCAGTTGTGGGGAACCTGAGCATTCTCGGATGGATATTCCTTATAGGTATCTTTGTCGTCATGGTCCTCGGCATCATCTTTGTCCAGCAGGGTGAAAGAAGAATCCAAATCCAGTACGCGCGCAGGATCAGCGGTAGAAGGGTGTACGGTGGCGCGGGGACCTACATCCCCATCAGGGTAAACCAGGGCGGTGTAATCCCGATAATCTTTGCCGCGGCCATAATGACCATACCTGGAATGATCGGAAGGCTCACGGGTTCTGCTGTCATAATGAACCTGTTCTCGTCCAACTCACCACTGTACATCACCCTGTACGGTTTACTGGTTTTCTTCTTCACCTATTTCTACAGCGCCATTTCTTTTGATCCATACGATGTGGCGGATAACATAACGAAATACGGTGGTTTCATACCCGGTATAAGACCTGGTAGACCCACCGTAGATTACCTCATGCGTGTTCTTAACAGGGTTACCTTCCTTGGCGCGATATTCCTTGTGATCATAGCTCTTCTTCCATCTTTCGTTCAGAGCATTCTTCTTATCAATATCTACATTGGTGGCACGTCCGCTCTGATCGCCGTGGGTGTTGCACTCGATGTTCTGCAGCAGATGGAAGCACATCTGATCATGAGGCACTACGAAGGATTCATCAAAAAAGGACGATTACGGGGGAGAAGATGATGAGACTGGTTTTTCTGGGACCTCCAGGCGCCGGAAAAGGAACACAGGCAAAGATTCTAAGCAAGAAACTGGGTATTCCTCACATATCCACTGGAGATATGCTGAGAGAAGCGATCGCCTCTGGCAGTGAGCTGGGCAAGCGGGTGGAAACCATCGTCTCCTCAGGAGCTCTCGTATCGGACGATCTTATGGCTGAAATTGTTAGAGAACGTCTTTCTCAGGCGGACTGCTCGAACGGTTTCATACTCGATGGTTATCCACGAACGGTCAACCAGGCAGAAACGCTGAAAGAAATCCTTAAAGAGCTTGGCACAAAACTGGATCTGGTCATCCTGATAGACGTTGATGAAGAAACTCTCGTCGAACGTATAACCAGTCGCAGGGTATGTCCCAACTGTCACGCTGTATTCAACCTTAAGAACAATCCCCCGAAGAAGGACAACATCTGCGATCATTGCGGCACCCAGCTGGTACAGCGCGAAGACGACACCGAAGAAGTTGTCAGAAATCGCTATAAAATATATCTCGAAAAAACCCATCCGTTGATAGAGTACTATGAAAGAGAAGGACTTTTGAAAAAAGTACCGGGAGACAGATCTCAAGATGATGTAACTGAAATGTTGCTACAGGTACTTGAAGGGGCAAAAAAGACGTGATAAGAATCAAGTCGTCTGACGAAATACGCAAGATGGAATATGCATGTCGCGTGGTGGCAGAAGCGTTAAAATACGCCGAAGAGCTTGTGGCAGTGGGGGCCACCACGTACGATATAGATCGGAAACTCGAGGAATTTCTGATCTCGAGGAAAGTTAAGCCTGCTTTTAAAGGCTATTCGGGGTATCCAGCAACAAGCTGTATCTCTCTCAACGAAGTGGTGGTACACGGGATACCTTCGAAAAAGATAGTGTTGAAGCCTGGTGATCTTGTATCTATAGATCTTGGAGCCCTTTATGAAGGCTACTATGGAGACGCAGCCAGAACCTATGCAGTGAACGGTGTTTCCGAGACGGCGTTGAAGCTGCTGAAAGTAACAGAGGAAGCCCTGAGAATCGGCATAGACACCGCAAAACCAGGCGCCAGGATTGGGGACGTATCCCATGCAATCCAGAAGTACGTGGAAGAAAACGGCTTCAATGTGATCAGAGACTATGTAGGCCATGGTATAGGCCGGGAATTACACGAGGAACCCCAGATTCCAAATTTCGGAGATCCCGGGACTGGCCCGAAGCTCATGGTGGGAATGACTCTTGCGATCGAGCCGATGGTGAGCGCGGGAGACTGGAGAACTGTTCTGGAAGCCGACGGATGGACAGCTGTAACAGCCGATCGCTCCCTGGCGGCTCATTTCGAGCACACCGTGGTGATCACACCCGATGGCGCTCGCGTTCTCACCACTTGCGAAGGGGGGAACTGATGGCACCGAAAGATGACATAATAAGGATGGAAGGTACGGTAATAGAAGCTTTGCCAAACGCCATGTTCCGCATCGAACTCGACAACGGTCACAAGGTGCTTGCGCATATTTCCGGAAAAATGAGAAAGAACTTCATAAGATTGCTTCCGGGCGACAGGGTAATAGTGGAGCTGACGGTGTACGATCTCAATCGCGGCCGAATCGTTTACAGAAAGAAACGTGATGAGTGAAAAATCGGAGAAAGGGGTGCAAAATATATGAAAGTTAAAGCTTCCGTGAAGAAAAGATGTGAGCATTGCAAGATAGTGAGAAGAAGAGGTCAGGTGAGAGTGATATGTTCGAAGAACCCAAAGCACAACCAGCGTCAGGGTTGAGGAGGTCGGTTGGATGGCGCGAATCGTAGGAGTGGAAATACCCAACGAAAAGAAGGTCTGGGTCTCTTTAACTTACATATACGGTATAGGAAGAAGTCGGGCTATGGAAATACTCAAGAACACTGGCATCGACCCGGAAAAACGTGTTAAGGATCTCAACGATGACGAGATCAACCGCATTGCCAAGTATATAAACGAGCACTACAAAGTCGAAGGTGAACTCAGGCAGGAAGTTCAGAGAAACATAAAGCGTCTTATCGATATTGGCTGTTACCGCGGTATAAGGCACAAACTTGGTCTGCCAGTACGCGGACAGAAAACGCGCTCGAACGCGCGCACAAGGAAAGGTCCGCGTCCAAGCAGGATCAAGAAGCGCTGAGGGGGTTGGATGAATGGCTAAGAGAAGGTCAAGAAGCACTTCCAGGAAGAAGAAGATACTCATAGACCGTGGTGTGGTTCACATAAAATCCACGTTCAACAACACCATAGTTACACTCACGGATAACGACGGCAACACGATTCTCTGGGCAAGCGGCGGGACTATCGGCTACAGTGGAACGAAGAAGGGAACTCCCTATGCGGCTCAGCTGGCTGCCGATCGTGTTGCCCGCGATGCCATAAAACTCGGTATCAAAAGAGTCGATGTTGAAGTCAAAGGTCCTGGTCCCGGACGAGAAGCCGCCATAAGGGCTCTTCAGGCTGCGGGTCTGGAAGTGGGACAGATCAAAGACGTGACGCCGATACCGCACAACGGCTGCAGGCCTCGCGGAAGGCGCAGGGTTTGACGCGAAGGAGGTAAGAAGATATGGCGAGATACACCGGACCCGTTTGCAGGTTATGTCGAAGAGAAGGCATAAAACTCTATCTCAAAGGTGAGCGCTGCTACACGGAAAAGTGTGCTCTTGAAAAAAGGCCTTATCCTCCAGGACAGCACGGCCGCAGAAGGACCAAGCTCACTCAGTACGCCATGCAGCTGAGAGCCAAGCAGGCGATGAAGAGGATGTACGGTATCCTGGAAAGACAGTTCAAAAAATACTTCGCTGAGGCTCAGAGGAAGAAAGGAGTAACAGGTGACTATCTGGTCCAGATAGTGGAATCCCGTCTCGACAACGTTGTTTTCAGACTGGGATTCGCCACCAGCAGAAGGCAGGCGAGGCAGCTGGTGAATCACGGCCACTTTCTGGTCAATGGAAAGAAAGTGGATATCCCCTCCTACAGGGTCAGGCCAGGCGACGTTATAGAGGTAAGGCCGAAGAGCCGAGATATAGAGCCCATAAAACACGCTGTAGAACTCGCAAGGGAGAGGACGCCTTACAGCTGGCTTGAAGTGGACTACGATGAATTGAGGGGAACGTTCCTGAGGTATCCGGAACGCGACGAAATCGATCTTCCTGTCGATGTACAGGCGATCGTTGAGCTCTACTCCAAGTGATGAAAGGAGGTGCGGGCTCGAGTACCAGCTCGAGCCTCTAATATGGCTTTCGAATTTGTGATGCCCAGGAAGTTCGTCCTCGAAGAGGAGAGGGAAGAGAAGGACCATTACTATGCTCGCTTTTCGATTCAACCGCTCGAAAAAGGATATGCCATAACACTGGGGAATGCTCTGAGGAGGGTTCTTCTCTCATCGATCCCATCTCTGGCGATCACCAAGTTGAGGATTCCAGGTAAGTACCACGAGTTCGACACTATCAACGGAGTAAAAGAAGACATCATAGAGATCATGCTGAACTTGAAAAAAGTGCAGCTCTATTCTTCAAGCCCTGTGGACGGTTTTGTCAGAATGACGATTGAAAAGAAGGGACCCGGCGAAGTGAAGGCTGGAGACATCAAAACTCCAACCGGAATAGAGATCATGAACCCCGATCAGCACATCGCCACCCTGAATGAGGACGCTATAGTCTATATAGAGCTCTTCGCCAGAACGGGTATGGGTTTCGTTCCGGTCTCCGAAATGGAACCCGACGATAACATCGAAACGATACTTATAGACGGTGTCTTCTCTCCTGTTTTGAGGGTAAACTTCCTGACAGAGAACGTACGTGTGGGCAAACGTACCGATTATGACAAGCTGATACTGGAAATCTGGACCAAGAGAAACATAAGACCGATGGACGCCCTTAAACAATCCGTCAACATCCTTGTCGATCACTTCCGTTTCATAGACGAGAAACTCGAAAAGTTGGGTTCGGGGGGCACCTTACAGCAGATCGTCTATCACGTTGAAGAATCGTCAGAAAGTCTCGAAGAGGAAGAAGTGGAAGAAAGCGAATATGAAGATATATACAACAGAAAAATCGAAGAGCTTGATCTTCCCGCGCGTATAACCAACGCGTTGAAGCGAGAAAAGATACTGACCATAGGAGATCTTGTCAACAAAGCTCCCGCTGAACTTTTGAAGATCAAAAACTTCGGTAAAAAATCCCTGGAAGAGGTCGAAGAACGTCTGGAGATCAAGTTTGGCATATCGCTCACCAGCAAGAGTAAGGAGGGAGAACAATGAGACACAGGGTGGCAAAGAAAAAGCTCGGGAGACCTCATAGCCATCGAAAAGCCCTGTTGAGAAACCTTGTGAGAGAGGTTTTTGAACACGGCTCCATAATGACCACTACCACCAAAGCCAAGGCGGCCCAGTCGGTAGTGGAGAGGCTCATCACCTTCGCCAAAAAAGGTGGCGTTCACGAACGCAGGATGATAAACCGGTGGCTAAACGATAGAAAGCTCACCAACAGGGTAGTAGACGAAATAGCGAAGAACTATCTCGATGTATCCGGCGGTTACACTCGTGTGGTGAAGGTAGGAACCAGGAGAGGCGATGGTGCAGAAATGGCCATCCTGGAACTGGTTAAAAAGGAAGGAAGTTGAGGATGGAGGTGTTCGAATGAAAAAGGGTATCCACCCCGATTTCAAATTGATAACAGTCAGATGTGCGTGTGGGGCGGAACACAAGATCTGGAGCACGGTGGACACCTTGAGAATAGACGTCTGTTCAAACTGCCACCCATTCTACAAGGGTGGAAAAGGTGTACAGTTCGTAGACTCTGAGGGTAGAATAGATAAGTTCCGCCGTAAATACGGTGAAAACTACTGAGGAGGTATACCTGTGGAGCAGGGTTCCATTGTTACCGGCAAGGTGGTAAGCATCAAGAAGTTTGGGGCGTTCGTGAAACTGGACTCAGGAGAGGAAGGCTTCATCCACATCTCCAACATCGCCGACAGATACGTGAGAAACGTCGAAGACTTTCTGAAGGTCGGTCAGGAGGTAACGGCAAAGGTTATCGGTACAACCAAGGACGGTAAGGTTGATCTGTCTCTTCTGATCGATCAGGAACGCTCAGAAAGCAAGGCGAACTTCGAACGTCGCCTTGCCAAGTTCATGAAGGACAGCGACAGAAAACAGTCCGAATACCGCAAACGCCTCGATTCCAAACGAGGTATCAGAAAGAGAAAATAAGATTGAAAGCTTTATCGGGGCTCGGTTGCAAAACCGAGCCTTTTCATGCTATAATATGGACAAAGAAAGTAGACTTTTACTGGGGGTGAAATGATGAAGCCAAGGAAGATAAGCGACAACGTGTACTTTCTCGGGGTACCTCACTGGAATCGCAGACTCTTCGACAGTCTTATACCTCTACCTGAGGGAACGAGCTACAACGCGTATCTAATAAAATCGGCGAACGCCACTGTACTCATCGATACAGTGGACCCCGCGGTTTCGCATGTCCTATTCGATCAGCTCAACGAACTCGGTGTTGAAAACATAGACTACGTTGTCTCAAATCACTCCGAGCAGGATCATTCGGGTGCTATTCCCGAAGTGCTGGAACGATACAAAAAGGCTCAGGTGATCTGTTCGGACAAGGCCAGAGATCTTCTCATTACTCACCTCCACATTCCCGAAGAAAAGATCCGGGTGGTGAAAGACGGAGAAACACTCCTCCTTGGTGATCTCACCCTTCAGTTCGTTTACACCCCCTGGGTCCACTGGCCTGAAACCATGGTGACGTTTCTGAAAGAAGAGGGCATACTCTTTTCCTGCGATTTCTTCGGCTCACACCTTGCCACCTACAACATGTACGCTTCTATGGAATCTCATCTGGAAATAGCCAACAAACGCTATTATGCTGAAATCATGGCTCCTTTCAGAGGAGTGATAAAGAAGAACATCGAAAAAGTGGAAGCGCTCAACCCGAAATTGATCGCTCCGAGTCATGGGCCCATTCACGACGATCCCGCATGGATCATAGACTTATACAAAAAATGGATAGATGATAAACCCGAAAACCTCGCGCTTGTAGCCTATGTTTCCATGCACGGTAGTGTGGAGATCGCGGTGGATCACTTCTGTGATGAACTCACCTCCATGGGAGTTCCTGTCAAACGCTTCGATCTGGCCGTTTCAGATATTGGTGAACTCGCCATGGCACTCGTAGATGCCGCCACGATCGTGATTGCCGCTCCCACTGTTCTCACAGGCCTCCACCCCCTCGCTGTTTCAACTGCGTACCTCGTAAACGCCCTGAGACCCAGAGCAATCGCCGCCACCGGAATACTTTCATACGGCTGGGGAACGAAGGCACCAGAACAACTCCAGGGACTTTTAACGAACCTCAAAAAGGAATGGATAGAACCCGTGACCTTCAAAGGCTTACCAAACCATGAAACCTTCGAGCAGCTGAGTGTCCTTGCCAAAAAGATAGCAGACCTTCACAAAGAGGCGGGGCTGAAAGACTGACATGAGGATCCACATACACACTTTCGGCTGTCAGATGAACGTAAACGATTCCGAAACGATGATGGGAATCCTTTCTTCGCGCGGTCACACCCTGGTGGATAACCCCGAAAACGCCGACGTTGTGATACTCAACACCTGCGCCGTGAGAAAAAAAGCCGAAGACAAGTTCTATGGGAAACTCGGAGAATTGAACAGGTTGAGAAAGGCTGGTAAGGAATTCATTGTGGGTGTGGCCGGCTGCATTGCGGAAAAATCGGGGAAGGAACTTCTTGAAAGAAAAGACGTGCATTTCGTGCTCGGCACTCGCGCCGTTTCCCGGATAGATGAGATAGTAGAAAGAGCCAGCCGGGGAGAAAAGGTTGCCGACTTCGAAGATGCGCTCATGTACATAAACGCCGAAACACCCCGAATAAGGCAGAGCAAGCACCACGCGTGGGTCACCATCATATATGGATGCGACAAGTTCTGTTCATATTGCATCGTACCCTACACCAGAGGACGTGAAAAAAGCAGGCCTTTAGAGGATGTGATACGTGAGGTTAAAGACCTCGCGCACAAAGGTTACCGCGAGGTCACCTTCCTCGGACAGAATGTGGACTCCTACGGCAAGGATCTGGGCGACGGCACCAGTCTCGCCAGATTGTTACAGCTCACCGAAAAGATCGAAGGAATCGAGCGGATATGGTTTCTGACCTCGTACCCCTCGGATTTCTCTTCTGAACTCATCGACACGATCGCCTCTTCACAAAAAGTGGCAAAGAGCATACACCTACCTGTCCAATCGGGAAGTGACAGGATCCTGAAAGCCATGAACAGGGGCTACACGAGAGAAGAATACGTACAGCTCATCCAAAATATCCGAGAAAAAATCGGTGATGTATCCATCTCCACAGATGTGATCGTGGGCTTTCCCGGGGAAACGGAAGAAGACTTCGAACAGACATACCGCCTTCTCGAAGAGCTTCGCTTTGAGCGTGTAAATCTCGCGATGTACTCACCTCGTGAAGGCACCGTTGCCTGGAAACACCTTGAAGACAACGTGCCCAAAGAAGTCAAAAACGAGAGACTTCAAACTCTTCTTGAACTTCAGAAACGCATAAATTCGGAGATCAACCGCTCTTATCTTGATAAGGTGGTTCGGATAATAGGAGAAGGAAGACTCGACAAAAAGAGGTTTTACGGAAGAACCGAAAAGAACAAGATCGTCATATTCTGTTACGAGGACGATCCAACCGGAAGATTCATCGATGTGAAGATAACAAAGACCACCGCGGGACCTCTTTACGGAGAAGTTGTCTGGATCGAATCTCCAGAATGATCCATGATAAGAACATCGTCTGGAGAAAAGACCGCGAAGGCTTTATGACCTTCGTTTAAAAACCTGTACATTCTCGAAGGCTTTTCAACGGTCAGAATCTTCCCCGAAGGAGTTTTTACTTCTATCGTAACCGATCGTACCTTCCTGTAGACCCGTAATATTTCCACTTCCAGAGAGTTAAAACCCTCTATAGGATGGGTCCTCACATCCACATCACTGCCGTGAACACCGAGAAAAAAACGTGAGCCGGATAAAAGAGGCCTGTGATTTCTGGCTTTTACAACCGTGTTCAGTTCTTCACTGAAAAAGCGCGAGACCTCCCCACTGGACTCCAGAAGTTCGACTTCGAATATGTTCCTCACGCCCACAAGTCCAGCCACGCGGACGTCACGCAGCTCGTGGAAAAAATCTTCCTTATCACTCGACTGAAGTACCAGTCCATCATATATAACACTCACCCGATCTGCCAGAAAGAAGGCTTCTTCCACATCGTGTGTAACCATGAGGATGTTCAGGTGGAAACTTTTCTGAAGGTCCTTGATCAACATCCAGAGATCTCTTCTCATACTTTCGTGAAGGGCGCTGAGCGGCTCATCCAGCAGCAGCGTGCGATTCCCGGTGACTATCGCTCTTGCCAGAGCCACCCTCTGCCTTTCCCCTCCACTGAGCCTTTCAATCCGCCTTTCAAGCAGGTGCTCTATACCGAGTATATTCACCAGATCCCTGAAAAGTCTCTGGTGTGTTTCATCTTCGACCTTTCTCACTCTTATACCGTATAGGATGTTCTCCTTGACGTTCATCTTGGGAAACAGGGCGAGATCCTGTGGCAGATAAGAGATCTCCCGTCTTTCAGGTGGCAATCTGGTTATATCCTTCCCAGCGTGGAAGATCCTTCCCCTTTCTATCTTTCTAAAACCCATGATCGCCTCAAGCAGAAGCGTTTTTCCGCTTCCGGTTGGTCCAAGAACGACATGACAGCTTCCCTCCCCCACCGAAAGGCAGATATCTTTCAGAGAGAAGTTGCCGGCATGAAGAAAAAGCTCTTTCACCTCAAGCATCTTTCTCACGTCCTGCCGTGATAAGACGGGTCACATAAAGTGTGGTAAAACCCACCCCGACAACGATCAGAATCAACGTCACAGCCGCTTCGATGTTTGCCGTGGAAAGTCTCATGAATATGGCCGTTGACAGCGTCTCGGTCTTCATGGCCATCGCGCCCGCGACGGTGAAGGTTGCACCGAACTCTCCAAGCGCCTTTGCCCAGGTGAGTATCAAAGAAGCGATGATACCTCTTCTCATCAGTGGCAGAGTCACGGTGAAAAAAGCCACAGCCGGCTTCGCCCCAAGGGATCTTGCAACCATCTCATACCTGGTGGGAACTTCGTCCATCACAGCCTTCAGCAACCGGGTAGCCATACCGGCAACCGTTGTAAACTGAGCCACAACTATACCTTTCCAGGTGAATACAACGTCGAAGCCAGACTGCTGAATCTTCTGGCCCACAGGACTGCTGAAGAATATGAGAATCATAGCACCAAGTGCAGCGGGGGATACTATCATCGGCAACTCAAGCATGGTATCGATGATATTTTTACCTGCAAACCTGTATCTGGAGATGGCGTACGCCGCGGGAAGCCCCAGAAGCACCGCGATCCCGCTTGAGATCGAAGCGGTGATAACACTCAGCTTTAGAGCGTGGCGGACCCTCTCGGATAAAAGATGCTCTACAAAAAGGCCTGCATCGAAGTACTGGAAGAGAGAAAGAAACAACAACGCGTAGAACGCAAAAAGCATTACCGATGAAAGGACAGCGAACCTTCTAAAGTTCACTTCTCACCAGTCCACTCCTCGATGCTCGTTTTGTAAACCCCTCCGATGGGTTTTACACTGCCCACGTATTCGAACGCTTCCTCAGGTGTTGTGAAATAACCGTATTTACGGAAAATTTCTCTGCTCTTCTCCGAGGCGAGAAAATCCACGAAAAGCTCCGCAAGCTCCCTGTTTTTGGTGAAAACAGAAACCGCCGCGGGGATGTAA
>DPRG01000133.1:329-9916 GCA_003538775.1 Thermotogae bacterium | reverse complement strand
CTTTCAAGTACATTGAAAACTCTATCGGCTGGAACAAGTAACATGAGATCGTCTCCACCGAGTATCGGCGCCGCGAATTTCTTATGCGGGTGCCATTCCTTTGCTACGTTTTCGACAGCTTTTAAAATAGCTTTTTCGAGATTTTCACTGAATTTAGCGTACTCGCTGGCGATGTTAATTTGCTCGTAGATCTTTCCAAGGTTGTTTCCATCACCGTATATAACGCCAAGCCATCCTTTCTGTCCTTCACTCGATTTAGTGGCTATTTCGTTCAGATTGAGTGACATCTTTTTCCATAGACCTTCGAAAAGCCCCTTACCACTTCCGAATTTCAAATTCTCCACCGCGTTGCCCTTTTCTATACACGCGCGGCAAACACGACCATTTTCTGGTTTTCCCACACCGCATATCTCACAGGGTTCCTGGTTATCTCCTACCAGTACTTCTGAACTTCTGACTTTGTTTCTTTTTTCCCGTCCCATTTTCGAAGCCATATAAGAGAAGACACCGTAAAAGGTTGGTTTGGTTGGTATCTTGAAATCCGAGATCAGCGCGGTCCTGTCTTGAGAAGAAGTCTCAAAAAACTCCTTTATCTTTTTAAGTTCTTCACTTACAACCGTGATGGAAGCGCCTGGAACTTTGTCTTTGAAGGTTTTAACGATCGTTTCTTTTGTTCGTTCGCAATTTTGTTTTGAGACCAGAAACATCCCGCTTCCACCACCCGAGAAGATTCTCACAGCGAGATCTTTGAGATTTTCGGCTATCTCTTCATCAAACTGCCGTATGAGAACGCTACCTCCAATGATTTTCTGAAATTCGTCTGGTGCGAAGATGTAGGACTTGATGGAGTCTACATCATAAGAGATGATGCAGGGATTAGAAGGGATCGGGATCCCCTCGAAAACCCTTTCCAGATCACCCATAGAATCACCTCGCTATGTTTATTTCATTTCAAGCGCTTATCTCTATACGCATTTTGTCCAGGGAGAAAGGAAAGAGGGTGAGGTCTAAAAATTCTTCGTTTTTTTTCAAAACTTCTTCATCTTTTTTCAAGAAGCACTTTTGATCTTCCAAATCATCTTTCACTTTGCCTATATCACCATCACTGTGGATACGAATAACTAAGGTCCCGTCGCTTCCGAGCTGTGGTACCACGGCTCTTATCGATGAATGTTTCTTGAAATGATCTTTCTGTTTCTTTTTAAACTCGATCCTGTTTGCCAGAGAATGAGCTAGGATCACAGGCTCTGAAAGATCTGCCAGTTTATTACAGCTAAAACGTTGGCATATCTCATTCAAATCTCCGCTGATGTCTTCCACCGAGAGGCTTTTCTTTAGTTCTTCAAGCTTGCTTTGTAAATGATCTATTTCCAGATTTGTTCTGAAATTACGAGCATCTTTATAATGCTCATCCACGATTCTGTCAGCCTGCACGTCCATTTCGTCCAGAAGCTTCAAAAGCGCGGCTACTTTCAGTGTTATCCGTTGGATTTGCTCAGGAAGATTCTTGAATTCCGGGTGGTTGTTCATCGGGACCACTTCTTCGTCGAAATAACGGAAAAAGATTCTGTCTGTTTCTTTAATGTTTTTCAAGGGATTTGCAAGGAACATGTCCTTGCGGTGATACATACATATCAGCTTGAGGGCAGTGAAGAGTTCCTCATTCAGTGTGCCAAGTCCCATCTCATCTCGATGATTTTCCAAGAACTTTTTGGAAAGGATGTGGTGGTATTTTCTTAGGATTTCGGGAAACGCTTGAAGTTGCAGTCCTTTGTATTCGATCATGGTATGGCCTATGTCGTGGAGGTAGGCGGAAGCGATCAACAGAAAATAGAAGACTTCCTCATTTTCACAAAAATCTGGCGAAAATATTCCACCTTCGTTCAGAAATTCAAACTTTTCCAACAACCTTCTGCTGTGTCTTTTGGAATGCTCTACCATTTCAGGTACCTGATCTCCTATCCATTGGTTCATCCAAAAAGGAAGATTCTCTTTCAGCAAGGACTTAAGCTTGCCATCCGGCATTACGGTGTTCAGCAAAGGCTCGGAGTATAGAGTTTCTTCTCTTATGGCGTCGATGTTGTTTCCGAGAAAGCTGTAAAGTGTTCCAGGCTTTGCTTGAGATCTCAGACGTGTTATGTGATATTCAAGCTCTCTGATGTCCCAGTAGAGCGGTAGAGGTTTGAAGTCAATCAACTCGTCGAATTTTTCGAATTTGTAGTAAACTGGTATTCTGAACAACATTCCAAAAAAGCCAGCATACACGGCTAGAATCTTGTAACCACCAGAGCCTATAATGGCGATTTCTCTATACTTGTCCTTCAAATCTAAAAGAGCTTTGTACAAGTCATCAGGCGACGCCTCTTCTTTCGAAGAGACATCAAATTTGAATCCTCTCAAAACCACTTTTTCTACCTTTTTTAGCTCAGTGTAGGTTGTCTTTAAAAAGCCTATAAGGTCTTTGATTTTCTCCGCGACGATCTTTCCTTCTTTCGAATTTTCCACGTAGAGCAGATATACATGATAGTTTGTATCGTATTTCTTCTCAACCTTTTCGATGTTTTTGCTTGACTCGTTGAGGTAAAGATACAAGGTTTCTAGCTCTGCACAAACAGAATACTCCTTGTTTTCGTCCCGATTACCTCGATTGTCTAGCACTCTTCTGATGATCTCTTCTACAGAAGCTTCTTGAAACTCCTCTATGAGGTCGTTTCTTCTATTTGAGTAATGATCATATAAAGACTTTCCGACAGTTATCGCAAGAATCCTTTCTGTATTCTTCATGTTTGTTCATCCCCAAGCAATAATACCACATCTCCTCACAAAAATGCAAGAGCGCGGTGATTCGTTTCACATTCACGCATAATATTGTTGTAACATTGGTTCGAATACATGGTCTCAGAATATGCTACGAGATTCACACATCCAGAGTTTGTGAAATGGTCAACAATACTTCACAATAGCTTTGCAGCGAATTTTGTAAACTCGTTCGCAAGGTGCTGTTCGAGGTACGAAAGTCGAACCGCGGGCATGCCGTATACGTTCGAACGATGCTTGCGACTGTTCAGTTCCGCGAGGATCAGTATCACATTGTCACCCAGCTGAAGGGCTTCAGAGATTCTTTTGAATTTTTCTATGTCTTCTTCATGGTGCTCGCCAAGTTTGGCTTCTATCAAAAAGGTCTCGTTGTTCACTCGGAAAAGATGGTAAAGCTCGGTTTCCATGTCATCGATGACTACCTTGAGGTTGGTGATCGAAGCTATATCCAGTTTGATACCCAGAGTT
The DNA here is from genome assembly GCA_003538775.1 of Thermotogae bacterium. Lineage (GTDB taxonomy): Bacteria > Thermotogota > Thermotogae > UBA12178 > UBA12178 > UBA12178. Next base: position 6,631 of record DPRG01000133.1, on the reverse strand, counting down.
TGTGTGACTCTGTTCTTCGCTCTGTCCAGCGTTTTGAGAATATACCTTTGAAGCCATTTGCCATCCAAAAAGTTCTGCACCGATGAATCGCGAATGGTCTTAACACTGAGATGACGCTTTGGAGATTTCGAGTATCTGTAGTCTTTTAAGTACCCCAGAGATTTCATGTTGTGGCACAGTTGACATATGTCACTGATAGCCTCTGGAGGATAATCTCTCAAGGAAACGGTGAATTCCTCGCCGTTTTGAGAATATCTTCTTAGAAACTTCAAGAAATCTTTCAGATTTTCGAATCTATCTCCCATGAACATCGCGAGCTTGTCGAATTTTGGATCGCGGTATACGACGGGTTGAAATCCTCTCACCTCAACTCCGCGTTGGTTTAAAAAGTCCAACAAAAATTCATCAACCTGCGAGGTGTTAATCCCATCCCTTTTCTCTTCACGAATTTTAGTAGTGGATGAACCAAATCTGCTCTTGGCTACTTCCTCAACTTCCAAAATCTCCACTATGCGTTCAAGAGCAACCGCAATTCTTTCAAGAACACCTCGAAACTTCTCATCGTTGATAGCTTCCAACATATTCTAACCCCCGTATCATTTTTTTATCGCTTTTTTGACGTGATCTTCAAGAAAGCTTTTGAAGTGGCGTAAGGGAACCACTGTGATATTGTAGATCTTCGAAAGGTTTTCTGCGCTTTGAGCATCAACATCAGCCAGAACGAGAACGGCTCTATCTGATGGAACGTCTATCAATTGGCTTAACTCTCTGAATTTTTCCAAATCATCTACAAATTCCCCTGACTTCGCCTCAGCCCAGAACAGCTTGTCATCGATTCTGAACGCCAAATCGAGCTCGGCAAGTAAGCTGTTTTTGACCAAGACTTGAAGGTTGTTGATGTAGTCCACCTCGATGCCCGGATAGCGCTTTTCAAAGCGAGTTTTCACATCTTTCATAACGTGGACAAGGTACATTTCCATCCATCGTCCAGCGAAGAAATTCAACGCTTCTGGTGAACTGGAAGTTTTTATGTATAAAGAATACTTAGCAAAAGAAAGGCGATAATCGTACTCTCTTATCAGGTTTAGCTCCTGTGACATCAAGCAAAATTTGCTACTGTTGGCCACCATTTCTGGGTGATTTCTATCAAGAGTGACGCTGAAGCCTTCACCGTTTTGCATGTGGCGTTTTATGCTTTTTAGAATCTTTTCAAGGTGTTCATAATGCTCTCCGATAAAAACTGCCAGATCCTCCTGGAGCTTGCTCGCGCTGTTTCCAAGGGTTTTCAGAACTTTCATCCCACATCTGCTCATTAAGTCCGCAAAGCTCGGAACTATAGTGGTTTTACGGAGAAATAGATCTGATCTGGATGTAGCTCTTTCATCTTTCTCCGAAGTTTCACGAGCGGTTATGTAACGTGATGTGTCGAATTTAGGTTTCTTGGTTATTTTTCGATTCTCGAGAATGTCTGCAAGTTTCTCCAAAGCCGAGGCGATCCTTTCGAGAGAATCATAAATCGCCTCTGCATCCACTCTATCCCTCCTCCACGTAATTTTGCAACCTCACTTTCGAGTAGAGCCCTTCCGTTTCCATCAACGAAATGAAATCTTTCCTGGTGAGAACCTCAACGGTTGATGGCAGGATTCCCGCTTTTCGAAGATAGACGTATATTGCCGCCGACACCGCTTGACAGTTGTAAGCTCTCTCTGGGTTGAATTCTATATCCGTGAAGGCATCGAACTCCAGCAGTTTTTCCGCGACAGTCGGGTTCTGGACCAAGGCGTTTATATAGAGCCAATCGTAAAAAGCTGTTTTAGGTTCCAGAGGCCATCTATCACCTAAAAGATCGAATGCTATCAACGTGTTGCCTTTTGGTAGGCTCTTTTTGACTTTCCACCAATCCTTCTTATCCCAGTTTGAGAACTTGACCAAATGCGGTTCACTGCCTTTGAAAACTTTCGAACCTTGGAATACTATTTCTACGGGAAGTTTTACACACCCCAGCTCAAAAAGCTGTTCGGGCTTCAGCAGTCTTTCCAGATCGATTACCAAATTGAAAGAGCTGAGAGCCCTACCCAGACTATCGGGCGACTTCGTCGAAATCTCCAAAATCCTTGAGCTTTTTCCTAAAATCTCCGCTGCCACTTTATGGAGAATTGAGATGTTCTCTCTTTTCTGGATTGTACTCATTCCACGTTGCCAAGGTATATCCACGGTGTAGATTCTAATACCTACCTTTTTTTCAAGTGGTGCGGCAACTATCCGCTTGGCCATTTCACCACCACCTTTTACATCTTTCTGCAAAGCTGTATCTTAGAAAAGAGCGAGTATCGCAAGGCACGACAACCACATTTCCAGCAAGGTTGCGATCAATTTGGTAGCCACGCGGCACCAATATCTTCATGAAATAGGCCAATGGTACCGCATCTTTCACTAAAATCTCCGCCTGCTTCGAATCTTTCAGTATCTCGTACTCTTCCCATGAACGTATTGGTTTGTAGATTCTATCAAAATCCAAAAGTTTAATCTTTTCATCTTCACTGAGGCTGGATACGAAAAAGTAGTTGTTGCTCGCAGAGTTCTTCGGTGCGATCTTAACTGGTTTCTCCAATATTATCCGTGGATGTATCATGATAATGGCCGGTCTTTTCAATCTACCATGGTATATCGCGGCGTTGAACATCGGATAAGATTCGTCAAGCGCCAGTTTGACATAATTTTCTGTGTTGTTTCGACAATCCAGATCTCTCGAGATGTCGGTACTCATGAAATGCGGAGTGATCTCCATCTCCTCCAACATGTTCATCGACAGTATTGCCTGATGCTTTAAAATGCTCGGAAGATTCGCAGCTTCGGTAACATGTATCAAATAACCCTTTCTCTCCATTATGATGTGGTATAGCTGTTGAAGATAAGGAGGTACACATGTCTTCTCAATGGTTTTTCTGGGTTCATTGAAAGTGCTCTCTCTGGATTCAACAGTGTTTACTCCGCAAGCGCTTGGTTCATCGATCACTTTGGAATCCAAGATGCTGGTGTTCAATGAGGGAGGATCGTTCGAATTCAACGTGGTACCTTTTCCTTCTACCTCGCTTTCGACTCTACCCCAAAAGTACCATCCCAAAAGAAAGAGCAGAAAACCGACGAGGCAGCCCAAAGAATCCCTCCTTTCCACCGGAGTGGAGCTGCCAAATGTCCAGATGTATATGCACACTTTTGAAACAACCAGTGAGCACTTATCAATACGAGAAGACTTATGCTGAAAATTCAAAGCGGTGTATGAGAAGAGGCCTATCTTTTCAGTTCTTTCAAAGGATAAATCAATGAATCTGGAAAGGAAGTTTTAATTGATCGGGCGCATCATCGCCTTCCTCAGCTTTCAACGAAGTGACAAGATTTTTAATCGCCTGGCTTATATCACCTATTATTACCTGGATTCCTTTTACTTTCAACAACTCTACATTTCCCCTTGGAGGGGCTTCGAAGAAAGAAGGATGAACCACGTACACAGGTCTGGAAAGTCTTAAAGCCGTTTCAGCGGCCGCGAATGTTCCGCTTTGCTTGCCGCTTGCATCTTTTCTCGGACCTGATTCAACAACGATCACCGCTTCTGCCAATGCGCACACGAGTTCGTTTCTCATCATCGCGTTTCGCCTGTGCCAGCGTTGATCGGGTTGAAATTGTGATACCACAAGTGCTTTATCTGTGTTGAATGGAATTGAGTGGTTGTTTAAGAAGTGTTGAATGCCACTGCTCAAAACAGCAGTCGTGTAAATCCCGGCTTCCATAGCGCTGATATGTGCTTTCGTGTCCACTCCCCTTGCTAATCCGGAGATAATGTTTTTCACACCGTTTCTGGCAAGTTCGTGCACGATCCTGGCAGTAAGCTCCAGCGCCGTCTTGGCACAGTTTCTCGCACCAACAATTGCGATACCCGGCTCCTTTAGAATGTTTAGATCACCGTAACAGGAGAGCACGTAGGCTTTTTGCATCTGCTTTAGATTTTCAGGGTAGAAAGTGTGCCCAGGATGGACGATTTTTATTCCTCTGTTTGACAACTTTTGAAAACTATCTGGGTTGATTTCGCAAGCCTTCTTGAAGTTTTCGAATGTGGCCAGATTTGGACGTTTATCTATTGACGATAACAATCTACTAAACTCCTCTTTCCCAAGTGAGCAGAGGTCAGAAACCGTGTATCCAAGTTTTTCGGATTCCTGGATTATCTTAAATAACGTTCTCGGACCGTAACCTTGCGCGAAAAGCATCCTGTACCAGAACAAAGAGGTTTCATGATCTGAGCGCAACTTCCTCACCTCCCCGCTTTAGTATATGATGAAAGATTTCCCTTTTTTGCCGTTCGTGTTCTGTTTTTGGTCCGCGCGATGGCAAGCACGTACACTTCGGCCACCTTTCCCTCTTCCATTAAAGCGCGAACGCCTTCTCGTAATGTCGCGCTCGTGGTGATGATGTCATCGAAAAGAAGGACCTTCTTTCCCTCAAATCTTCGATCTCTCACTTTCATGGAGTTTTTGATAAACTCGAAACGTTTCGAATTTTCTAAGTTTTTGATGCAAACATCGCTGTTTTTTACTTTATACAGGTAATCGAAGGCTATCTGAAGTCCTGTCATTCTGCCCACTCTTGAAGCTATCTCAAAAACAGGCTGGAATTTCCTACTTAGGATCGATGGAGGTACGGGCACTACTGAATGAAATTCAAATCCTTCTTGTAATTTCGATCCTAAAAAGCTGGCCACGATTCTGCTTAGAGGTTCCACGAATTCAAATCTTTCCATGTACTTAAACTGATAAATCATCTCGCCCACAGGCGTTCGTCGATAATCAGGATAGCGTCTGGATTGATATTTTGAATATTCTGAGAGAGCCCATCCCAATTTCCAGTTTCCCCAGATAACGATGGGCTTAAATCCTGCCATTGAACTCCTCCTTTCATATTAATTAAGGAAATTTAGATTAGAGGGAAAATTCTTCGGGAAAAGACGTTTGAAGGAATTTTCGGAGGGATTGATGGGAAAAGGGTACACGGAATATCAGAAGGTAGAAAGATCACGGAGTCAGGGGATAGACAGTATCAAAAGGCGCGCATGAAAACGAATTCGTTAGGGAGAATCCGAAAAGTTATGCACACTTTTTGGGGCAGAAATCAGGAAGTGAGGGTCACTCTTCGTACCACAGTACTAAGGTGATGTAGTACTTATCTGTCATTCCGCCGTATCCAACGTACGAAATACCAAGTCCGAGCTTTCTCAAGTGCTCGTCCACTAAATCCCTTAACTGTTGACTTTTGAAGTTGCTTATGGTGACAGCCGCTACCTTGACATTGTCCACTTCTATAGTTCCACCAGCACCATCTCTAAACGTTCCCGACACGTAGCTTTTCCAGTATCTGTAAACAACACCATAGGGGCCCTGCAATGGAGATTTTCGAAGGTAAGGTCCGTTCCATCCAGGGCTACCGTCATCTTCGACACCCCACCTGAATCCGTAATCGTCATCCGTTCCCGGATCGTATACGTCCATTCCAGCTTTTGGAAAATCGTAATTGTCAACCCAGTAACTGTAGACCGCTGTGCGCAGAGTTTTCATATCCATTGCCACTCTCGTAGCCACTGCTCTTTGAACAAAGCGTTGGTACTCTCCAAAAACGATTACCATCAATGCAGCGATTATGGAGAGCACGAGCAAAACTTCTATGAGAGTGAATCCGGCGCGTCGATGATTCATATTAACTCTCCTTTTTAGACAGAAGTTTTGAATATTCTACAATATCTTTGAATATCAGGGAGAAAAGCGACCGGCAACTGTAAGATCGGACGCTACCCTTCACACTCGAGTTTTTCCCTTTCCTTTTCTCTTTTCAAGGCTTCGCGTGCTTTTCTATCCAATTCGATCGCTCTTTCTTTTTCAAAAAGTTCCATAGGAAGTATGAGAGTACATTTGCCGTATTCTCTTACCCTTTCCACCTCTTCATCTGTCAAGTCTTGAAGGTAAGCTATTATAAAAACTTCCGCGTTTCCATCCTCGTCATCGTATTCATCTTCCATTAGCTCGTGCACTATGATAAGTCAAGTTACAAGTCAGTAACAGATACATAAACTAAGCGAGTCCGTGCGATTACGACAGTTTCCATCCCACAATGGTTCGAATCAAACTTATGAACGGGATTGGGAGTACTTAAGGAACGAAGTTTCCATCCCACAATGGTTCGAATCAAACTTCCCGCACGCCCGCACAAGCACGAGCACGAAGCATGTTTCCATCCCACAATGGTTCGAATCAAAC
>DPRG01000133.1:0-137 GCA_003538775.1 Thermotogae bacterium | reverse complement strand
ACAATGGTTCGAATCAAACTGGTTGAACGAGGAGGAGATGTTACAGTGCCATCTCGTTTCCATCCCACAATGGTTCGAATCAAACCAAAAAGTCTGGATATCGAAATCGAAAACGAAGAGTTTCCATCCCACAATGG
>DPRG01000006.1 GCA_003538775.1 Thermotogae bacterium | reverse complement strand
GCCAGGATAGCCTATCTCGCGGGAGCCGAAGGAGTTGTTTTGCTCAAAAACAACGCCACCCTTCCACTCGGTAACGGAACCCGGATAGCAGTATTTGGCACCGGACAGATCGAAACGATAAAAGGCGGAACTGGCAGCGGGGATACACATCCAAAATACACGATATCCATCATAGAAGGGATAAGAGAGAGCGCTCTCAAGCTCGACGAGAGTCTTGCAAAAACCTACAGGGAATACATAGAAGAAATGAGAACCAAAGAAGACTACAAACCAAGAAAAGACTCCTGGGGAACGGTTATAAAACCCAAACTACCGGAGAATTTTCTTTCCAAGGAGGAAATCGAACACCTCGCACAAAACAACGATGTGGCGGTCGTGGTAATAAGCAGGATATCTGGAGAAGGGTACGACAGGAAACCCGTAAAGGGTGATTTCTATCTCTCTGATGACGAAAGGGAGCTACTGGAAAGGATTTCCGAAATATTCCATTCGTTTGACAGGAAGGTTATTGTGGTTCTGAACATCGGGAGTCCGGTAGAAGTCGTAAGCTGGAGGAATCTCGCTGACGGTATTCTTCTTGCCTGGCAGGCAGGGCAGGAAACAGGGAGGATCGTGGCAGACGTCCTGACAGGGAAAATAAACCCTTCAGGGAAACTTCCTGTAACCTTTCCTATGGATTATTCTGATGTTCCTTCATGGAATTTTCCAGGAGAGCCTGAAGACAATCCAGAAAAGGTTACCTATGTGGAGGACATCTTTGTTGGATATAGGTATTACGACACATTCGGTGTTGAACCAGCCTACGAATTCGGCTTCGGACTCTCTTATACCGAATTCGAGTATGATGATCTGGAAGTATCCATCGAAAACGGTGTTCTGAAACTTTCCTATTCCATAACCAACAGTGGTGCTCGTCCCGGCAAAGAAGTCTCACAGGTTTATGTTAAACCACCCCGGGGCAAACTCGATAAACCCTTTCAGGAACTGAAAGCGTTCCACAAAACGAAAATGCTGGAACCTGGAGAAACTGAAAAGATAAACCTGGAGATTCCTTTGAATGATCTTTCAAGTTTCGACGGTGAAAAATGGCTTCTTGAAGCAGGAACATATGAAGTGAGAATAGGCGCCTCGTCGAAAGATATAAGGCTAAAGGGATTTTTCGTTCTTGAAAAGGATTAAAAATCACATATTTATTTTATGGGAGGTGTTGGATATGAAGTTCAAAACCCCACTCATCTTTCTGTTTGGTGTGTTAATGCTTATCCCTCTTTTCGGTTGTCAGAAACCCGTCGAACTTGAAACTCAGAATATTTTGGGTAACGGCACTTTTAACGAGCCGATACTGGTGATCGGGACGGATATTCCAGATTCGCCGACTGGAGATTTCGACACAAGCAACAACTGGGCGTTCAGAACAGATCCTGACGTTGAAGCGACAGCTACCATCGAAGACGAAACGTTGAGGGTTGACATCACAAACGGCGGAGCACACACGTGGTCGGTCCAGATACTCCAAGCACCGATAACCGTCGAGAAACTGCACAAGTACAGGGTCGCTTTCAAAGCTAAGGCATCCCTCGATAGAAACATAGGAGTGAAAATAGGCGGAACCGCTGGTAGAGGCTGGCCTGCCTACAACCCGGGAACGGACGAATCTGGTGGTATAGTTTTCGATTTAACAACAGACTGGGAATCGTTTGAATTCGATTTCATAATGTCCCAGGATACAGATGAAGGTGCACGCTTTGAGTTCCAGCTTGGAAGGGCCACGGGAACGATCTGGATAGACGATGTGGTTATGGAAGACCTCGGCGAAATAGAAGTGGAAGGAGAGGAAGATGAAATATACACAGAGGAGGATGAAGATGCTGTGGAGGACTGGCAGCTCGTATGGAGTCAGGAATTCGATGAGGAGACCATTGATACGAGCGTCTGGAACTTCGAAATAGGAAACGGCCACGCTAAGGGTATTCCTGGCTGGGGAAATGCCGAACTCGAGTATTACGCAACCGACAACGCCTTCATAGAAGATGGATGCCTCGTAATCGAGGCGAGAGAAGAAACTGTCTCTGATGAATACGGGACCTACGACTACACCTCCGCCAGATTAACAACTGAAGGTAAGTACGAGATACACTACGGAAAGATAGAGATCAGAGCGAAACTTCCCAAGGGACAGGGAATATGGCCAGCGCTCTGGATGCTCGGCTCTGATATAGGAGAAGTCGGCTGGCCAAACTGCGGCGAGATAGACATTATGGAAATGCTCGGACACGATACAAAAACGATCTACGGAACAGCACATGGACCGGGATACTCTGGAGGTGCAAGCATTGGGGTACCTTACACAGACGGTGAAACGGACTTTTCAGAAGACTTTCATGTCTTCTCGATAGAATGGGATGAAGATGAGGTTGAATGGTATGTTGACGGATATCTGTATCACATACTGAGCAAAGATGAACTGGCGGAAATGGGTCTCAACTGGGTTTTCGACCATCCGTTTTTCCTGATAATGAACGTCGCCGTGGGCGGGTACTGGCCGGGATATCCCGATGAGACCACCACATTCCCCCAGAGAATGTACATAGACTACATAAGGGTTTATGAAGATGTGAATCCAGATACGATCTCTGGTGAGGTGGACGATTGCGAATACGAGCTATCACTTGAAGAAGAAGGACCAGAGGTAACCTATGAAGAGGTCAACAACGGCACTTTCGATGAACCCATTGTCAACGACCAGGAGAACAACCCCGATGAGTGGTTTATCTGGCAGGCGGGAGACTACGGTATAAGCGGTGCACGTGTCTCCGATTACGGTGTGACCGATGGATACGCTTACATAACGATCGAAGACCCAGGAAGTGAAGCGTGGCACATTCAGTTCAACCAGTGGATAGGCCTTTATCCTGGAAAGACCTACACTTTCTCCTTCAAAGCGAAAGCCGATGAGGAAAGACCTATAAACGCAAAGATCCTTCAGAACCACGATCCGTGGATAAACTACTTTGCTGAAACGGTGAATCTCACAAACGAGTGGCAGGAGTTCTCTTTTGAATACACCCATCCGGAGGATGCTGATGAGGTCGTACAGATAAGCTTCGAACTCGGCCTTCACACTCCAACCACGATCTACTTTGACGATGTAACGATTATCCCCGTGGAATGAGGCCATAAAAAACAGCTGTCCCCGGTCTTTCTGACCGGGGACGGTTTTATATCAGAAGTAAACGTCGATTCAGCAAATCACACATCATCTTCCTTTACGGCGTGCAAAACTTCTACCTCGAGATCGCCGGTAACCCTTATAAGAAGTCGCTTCGAAAAAAACCGTATTTCCAGTTCATCACCCGGTTTGACGTCATATGAAGGTTTCAAAGGGATCCCGTTTTTCAGGATTCGTCCTGCATCGGCCATGGCTTTTGCAACACTTCTTCGTTTTATCAATCTGGTCTGTTTTAAAAACTTGTCCAGCCTCATGTTCTAAATAGACTCTCTTATCTTCTTGAAAAGCCACATCCCACCAACAAGAACGAGTGCGAGCACCACTATGGGAAGCGCTATGAGTATGAAGCCGAGGGCTATCAATGCGATCACGACACCACCCAGCACAAGACCGGCAAGACCAGCAAAGACGGGAAAGAACCTGAACAAAAGGTATATGAGAAATATCACCCCAAGTATCGCAAGAAAAGTCTGCATTCTTTACACCTCCTACTTTCCTCTAAAGTAGTGTATCATAGAATGATGTAGAATAAAAATCGAACATGAGATGTTTTGAACGGGAGGGAAAAAGATGAGGGTGAAAAGATCTGACTTTCCGGCTGATTTTATATTCGGAGTGGCGACCGCTTCATATCAGATCGAAGGCGCGGTAAACGAGGATGGAAGAGGTCCTTCCATCTGGGATGACTTCTCTCACACTCCTGGAAAGATCATCACAGGCGAGACAGGAGACGTTGCCTGCGACCATTACCACCGATATAAAGAAGATGTCAGAATTATGAAGGAGATAGGTGTGGAAGGCTATCGTTTCTCTATAGCGTGGCCTCGTATAATGCCAGATGGAAAAACATACAATCCCAAGGGTATGGACTTTTATCAGCGTCTGGTTGATGAACTCCTGGCAAACGATATAAAACCGATGGTGACGTTGTACCACTGGGATTTACCTTCCGCCCTAAACGGCTCTAAAGGATGGCTTTCCGACGACACACCTCTTTACTTCAGAGATTACGCCGCCACGGTTTTTGAGAAACTCGGAGATCGCGTGAAACTATGGATAACACTCAACGAACCCTGGTGTTCAGCCTTTCTCGGATATTTCATGGGCATCCATGCGCCAGGACACACCGACATCCAAGAAGCGATTACAGCCGCTCACAATCTTCTCAGAGCTCACGGTCTTGCAGTGAAAGAATTCCGCTCAGTGGTAAAAGACGGTCTCATAGGTCTCACCAACGTGGTCTCCAAGGTGGAGCCGGCTACCGACAAACCTGAGGACATACAGGCAGCGGCTATAGTGGATCAGCTCGTGAACGGCTGGTTCCATGACACGGTGATAAAAGGCGTGTATCCGGAAGAAGCGCGCCGAACTCTTGAAAGCATCGGTATTAAAGTAAGAGATGACGACATGGACGTTATATCCACCCCGTTCGATTTCTTCGGAGTTAACTACTACACAAGACAACTTATCGCGTTCGATCCCGAATCTCCCATGAAGTACAAACACGTCGAAGGCCCCCTTCCAAAAACCGAAATGGGATGGGAAATCTATCCTCAAGGGCTCTACGACATGCTGAAAAGACTCTGGAATTCCTATAGATTACCACTTTATGTGACCGAAAACGGAATGGCTGGCCCTGACGTTCTCGAAAACGGTGAGGTTCACGATCCTTACAGAATAGAATACCTGGAAACTCACTTTGAAAAGGCCTTAAAAGCCATAAAAGATGGCGTCGACCTCAGGGGTTACTTCGTATGGACGCTGATGGATAACTTCGAATGGGCCTTTGGATACTCAAAACGCTTTGGCCTTGTTTATGTGGATTACACCACACAGAAACGCTATCTGAAAGACAGCGCTAAATGGTTCAGTGAATTTATGAAAAGCTGAATGAGAAGGTTTGTTTTGTTTCATGGATTATGATATATTTTCATGGTATATCATCACATTTCAGGCTAACGGGGAGATAGCATGAAGATCCTTCGACGTTTGCGAAACACCTATTCCGGTGAAGAGTTTCTTGTTGTGGAAGGCAATGAATACCTCAGAATGAAGGTGATGTCTCATTCCCCTGGAAGTCACTACGCGGATTTTGTCACGAGGCTTCAGAAACTCAGAGAATTCAATTTGAGAGATCTTATCCTCCCCAAAAGGGTGGAATTCAGTGACGTGATAAAGATCTATTATCCATTTCGAGCTGAAGCCCCTGTTGCTCCACAACATCTGGAAAGCGGCGAAAAAAAGTATCTGGCGGCAAAACTCCTTGAACTGGCACATCTACTTAGCCATATGGACATTCCAGCCTTTGCGACTTTCGGATTCGATGACATTTTGGAGCTCGATGACTTTTTCTTCCTGCTTCCAGTGTGGTTCAAACCTGAGGCGCTTTCCGAAAACGCCTTTGTCGATCCATATTTTCTAAAAACAGGTAAAATGCACATCACTTCTTCGATCTATGTCCTTGGGAAAACGATGGAAGAACTTCTTAAAAGCGAAATACCTGATGCTCTTAAAACGCTCGTAACATCTCTGACAGCTGAAGATCCGTCTTCGCGTCCTTCTCACGTATCGCTACCAGGGTGCGTTGAAGAGTGGAAAAGCAGGGGAATTCGCCGTGAATACGTTCAGCTTACCCTGCCGCCTGTCGGCAGGGATGAATTATTACACCTGGTAAGGGAAAAAATCGAAGAACTCGATGCGGGCTTTCATGTCTTTCATATCTTTGGTGAACACGGTGTGGGAAAATCCACCTTCTTGGAAATGATCCAGCACGAATTGAGAGAGTCTGGTTACAGCGTAATTGTCGCAAGAGACATTAAAAGGCTTATCGAATCACTCGTTCAGATTGGAGCAGAGAAACTCGATAATCTAAGTCCCGAGACTCAAAGAGTTTTGATGGATTACGTGAGTTCAGGAACGTTGAACGACGCGGTCAAACTGGCTGTAAAAATCCTACTTCAGGGATTCGACAATCTCTTCATATTGATAGACGATTACGACGCGATAGATCCTGATTTGAAGCTATTTTTAAAAGACATCTCTTTTGCTCAATACGAAGGTAGGATTGTTGAAATCCTCGTAACACACTCCGCAGAAGGGCTTGACGTATCCGCAAGCATCTCGCTGAACATTCCCCCGCTTGGTCAAGAAGAAATAGGCCGCCTTCTGAGGTTCGTTTTCGAAGATTTGCCCGAAGATACACGTCAGCAGATTACCAGGTGGCTGCACTCTTTATCCGAAGGTATACCGGGGTTAGCCGTAGAAATCTTGAGAACGCTTTATCCTCAGTTGAGGAAAAATCCAGAGGAATTCGAACCCCAAAAGTTGAAAGGATTTGATTACCTGATAGAAGCACGTTTGAAATCTGTACCCAAAGAGTACATCTGGACATGGTCGCGTCTTGCGCTCCTGGGAACGAGGTTCTCTGAAGATGAAATCAATGCGCTGGTGAAGGTCCTGGATGTTCCGGTTCACTCACTTCGCAATGCACTTGAAAAGCTGATGAAGTACGGTTTTCTTTACAAAGAGTCGGACGAAATCTACAAATTTAACCTGCACGAGTTCTGGGAAATATTTGCCAAGCAGGTGGAAGAAGCGGAAGCGAAAAAGATATACGAAAGACTTTACAGGATGGTCGATGATCCTTGGCTCAAAGCATGGTATCTGGAACGCCTTGGAAAACTAAGAAGTGCCGCGGCGTTGTGTATCAAAGAGGCGATTAAAGCGCTCGACGATGGAAACTATCTAAGAGCAAAGATGTTCCTCGAAGAAGCAAAAAGCTTTTTGAAACAAGGGGAGACCTCTTACGCCCTGGGTACCAGGTTTGCATGGCTCCTCTCAGAAATTGAAGAGCGTCAAGAGGATGCCGAGAAACTCCTGGACGAACATGTTACAATCACACATCTCAAAGACTTTTATCGCCTTTCCATAGCCCTCAATTCCGAGAATCTGGAGGAAGCCAGGAAACTGGCATTACGAATGGACGAGCGTTTGAGGGATTTTCCTCCTTATCTACGATTGCGTGTGCTGACTCTACTTTTGAAATTCGCGAACCTGAAGGGGGAAAGACCAGAAGAGCTCGTAAATCTATCCCGGCAGGAACTCGAAAGGTTCACGCCACTAAACTGTAAACACCATGTTGTTTACGCGGAATTTCAGGGAGAGCTCGCATTACTTGAACTCTCTGTCAGTTCACATGTTGGAACATCCACGATGGAAAAACTTAAGAATGCCATGGAAACACTCGAAAAACACAGGGCCTGGGTGGAACTGATAAAGCTACAAAGCGCTGTTGCAAATCGTTTCCTGCCGGTTTTACCGGCTCTCGGGCAACATCTTCTGGAAAGCGCTTCGTCTAAAAGTAAAGAACTCGGTATACACAACAAGCTTATAAACCTGAAGCTCGAACTCCTGGTCAACAGCCTGTACAAAGGTCAGAAAAGAGAGTTTTTAAGAGAACTCCAGGAAATTAGATCCGTTGCCACGGCATCCGGCAATCTTTATGGAATCACGCGAACCTACTTCATCGAAGGGATGTTCCATGCCTATAACAAGGAGTACGAAGACGCGGAAGAAGATTTAAAGCGCGAACTTCAAATAGAAGAAGCGTCAGGTTTTCGAAAAAGAGCGCTGAGGGCTATGGCCACTCTATATGCGATGAAAGGCGATCTGGAACGCTCGCGAGAACTGCTACTGGAAAACATAGACGATCCCGCAATTTCCCATACGAGTTTTCTGCCGTTTGCTCATCTCATCCTTGCGAAAAGCGATGAAGATTTCAAGAAAGCATGGAAAGAACTGATCGAAAAGACCGTTTTCTGGAGAGAAGAATCCATCCTCATATTCTCCGAAAGGATGATAAGACTCAACAGAGACTTCTTTCTGAAGATAGCGTTTGAATCCGAAGAAAGCAATGCGCTTGCGGATATGCTCCTTTCACTGGCTTTGATTTATGAGGGGCTTGGAAAGGCTTTCTGGGCTGATGGAGAGAACTTAAAAGCACGAAGATTTCTCAGACGCGCGTATGAGATTTACGAGTCCATTGGATTTGACAATGCCGCAGATGCGCTTGAATCTTATCCTGTATTCGCTGGATCTAAGAAGCTCTACGAAAATCGTCAGGACTGGTACAGAACGCAGAACCTGATGAAAAACGAGGCGCTAATGACTATCAGGTTTGCAAACAACATCGCTTCCACAAAAGAGCTGCTGGAATATCTTTCCAATAGACTGGGAAACCTGATACCCGCTGAAAACATATCCATGGTGTTGAGACGCCATAGCCAGCCACTGGTACAATACGGTGAAATACCAGAAAATCTGTTGAGCCAGGATTTTATCAAGGACATTTCCGGTTCACAACCATTGAAGATCCTCCAATCGATGAGAATAGACAGCGAACACGATCTGGTCGTTCTCATAGAAAATCCACATTTGTTTTTGGATGATCAAACCTTTGAATACTATCTGGAGTTCCTGAACCAGATGGAAATCGCACTGATAGGAACTATTCGATTTTCCATGGCACAAGAGACGAGCATCACAGACCCGCTGACCGGACTCTATACCCGGTGGTATTTCACGAAGAGGCTGGAGGAAGAGTTCGAAAGGTACAGACGTTATGGTATACCCTTTTCTGTGATCATGGCTGACATCGATGATTTCAAACAAATAAACGACACCTACGGGCATCCAAAAGGGGACGAGGTTTTGAAGTTCATCGCCGCCATTATGACCTCAAGCGTCAGAGCGACCGACATAGTGGGAAGATACGGCGGAGAAGAGTTCATATTAATACTCACGAACACCGTGAAATCTAAAGCCATAGAAGTAGCTGAAAAACTGCGATCGACGATAAAATCCAGAAATCCCTTCCCATTTCCCATAACGATCAGCCTTGGAGTATCAGGGCTGCCTGATGACAGGCCTGAGAGGGCAGCAGATCTCGTATCTCTTGCGGACAAAGCCCTATACGTTTCAAAAAACTCGGGCAAAGACAGGGTATCCTACGCATAAACGCTTTTCACACCAGCATCTCCATAGCAGATGCGCTGTGAAGTATACCCAGCGATGTTAACCTGAGTTTTTTATTTTGACGTTCAAAGTAATGTGGATTGGTCAGAAGTTTCTTAAGATAACGCCCCAGCAATTGTCCAGAAAATCTCTTTTCCAGATCGGCAAGATCGCAACCTTCGATAAGTCTCAAACACATGAAGAGGGTTTCTCTCAATTCCTCTTCTTCAGAATTGTTGTGCGCATACTCGTAAGGAAGTTTTCCTTCCAGTATTTTCTCTGAATACACCCGGAGATTTCCCGTG
The DNA here is from genome assembly GCA_003538775.1 of Thermotogae bacterium. Classification (GTDB taxonomy): domain Bacteria; phylum Thermotogota; class Thermotogae; order UBA12178; family UBA12178; genus UBA12178. The sequence goes on along the minus strand of DPRG01000006.1, from coordinate 26,258 downwards.
TTGACGTATCTGAATCTGCTCACATGCCCTCCTGCGGAAAGGCCAACACCTATGTAATCTTGGTTTTTCCAGTAAGAAAGATTGTGGAACGAAGGCTTGGTAAGATACCAGTTCGAGATCTCGTAGCGCCTGTAACCCTCGTCGGAAAGGGTGTTGCAGAAGATGAGAAAATGCTCAACCACTTCCTCTTCATCAGGAAGCAGGGCTTTCTTTTCGGCGTCGAGCTTCTCCTCTTCCAGCATGTAAACAGACACGTGCGACGGGCGTAACCAGCTCACAAGCTTCACGTCTTCGGCTATCGTCTCACGGCTCTCCATGGGTAAGCCCACTATAAAATCGATATTGATGTCGTTGAAACGCCTTTCGAGAATCTTCCACGCTTTAATGAAATCTTCAAAGGTGTGAGGCCGGCCGATGAGTCTGAGAATATCGTCTTGAGCTGCCTGAAGCCCTATGCTTATCCTGTTAACTCCCAGAACCGAGTAATCACCTGCGATCTCTTCATTGATGTCTTCAGGGTTCACTTCCACGGTGAATTCGAATTCATCTGGAACTTTAACGTATTTTAGAATTACCTCAAGGGTCTTACTTAGAAGTTTCGCCGGTACATGTGAAGGAGTGCCCCCACCGAAGTAAAGACTCACCATGTCCTTGCCTTCCAGCTGGAAGGAACGGAGCTCTATCTCCCGCCAGAGGAGTTTGAAGTAACGCAGATAAAGCTCAGGATCTGAAGACGCGATCGAGGTGAAGTTGCAGTAGGCACAGCGCCTTGAACAGAAGGGAACATGAACGTAGATGGAAAGACTACCACCCAACTGCCAGAAAAGCCTCCTCAGGCGAAATCATCAGTGTGAAACTGCGTCCAGCATGACCATTGAAGGTTAACAACCAGCTGGCAGAACCGTTCTGGATGTCAAACAAGAACACGGGGTTTAACCTCGCGGTTTTGAAGACATCTACATCCAGCACCGCACACCATGAATCCACATACCTGCCCAGTCCAAGCGCAACGCCATATTCACCAAGAGAATCGAAGGACTTAATCGGAATTCCTATATACCAGTACTCCCCTCCTCTGCGAAAACGCAGATCCAGAGAAGATGTGTTCAGATACAGGAGGGTATCCTGGTAGCTCCACGCCCCTGTGGTAAAGAACTCTGACTTGTAACCTCCACTTAAAACCGCAAGAGGGATCCTCAAATTCGATCTGGAATAGAAAAGAAAGCCGCCAGTCCAGATGCCGTAACCCATGGCGCTCGAAGAGGGTATGGGAAAAATGCCGCGATGGTCAAATTCGATCATCGCCCAGGGTGTCATATCGGGTAAACGAATCCCTGAGGAAAAGTTCAAAGAGGATTCTGACGTCTTGAGCCTGATCTTTCTTGAGAATATACCGAGTTTCACTTCACTTTCCGTGAAACTTTCTTCGGACGCCATCAGGTTCATACCAAGAAGCAGTCCATCTTTTTGCATTCCCACAGACAGGGGCCCTGAGAAAGCTCGAACCACGAAATCCTCGGGATTGAGCACGATATTAAAGCCCACATAGATGACCGCCAGACTTAAAAATAGACACACAATGCTAAAGATCCTGATCGAGAAGTTCCCTGGCAATTCGATTCACCACCGCTGGATTTGCTTTTCCTCTCGTTTCCTTCATAACGAAACCCACGAAGAAACCCAGTGTCTGCTTTTTACCAGAACGGTACTTTTCAACAACGTCTGGATTCTCCTGTATAGCTCTCTGCAGTATATCCCTTATGAGAGATTCGTCATCGATCTGAGATAAACCTTTCTCTTCAACAAGCCGTTTTGCGGATTTCCCGGTTGATATCATCTCAGGAAGAAGTTCCTTCGCGATCCTCGTGGAGATAGTTCCCTCATCAAGAAGCCTCAACAACTCAACCAGTTGTGCAGGCGTCAGGGATATTCGATCCTCACCTTCTTCCTTCAATTCCCTCAAAATCTCGCTCAGAATCCAGTTCGAAACGGTTTTCGGATCCCCATAAAGACCCGCCGCTTCTTCGAAGAAATCCGCAACGGACGGTCTCAGAGCGTAAATCTTTGCTTCTTTCAACGGAATGCCGTACTCCCGGGAAAGGCGCAAAGCGCGTTCACGCGGCAGTTCGGGAAGTGAATGCTCTAAATTCTTCACGAATTCCTCTTTCAAGACAAGCGGTGGAAGATCCGGTTCGGGGAAATATCTGTAATCCGCTTCCTCTTCCTTACTCCGCATGGAAATGGTGGTTCTGGTCTTCATATCCCAACCACGGGTTTCTTTCTCAACGTTCTTTCCGCCTTCCAGCGCTTTCTTTATCCTTTCAAATTCAAACTCCAGCGCCTTTTCAACGAATCTGAAAGAGTTGATGTTTTTCACCTCAACCCTGTTGCTTTTACGGCCAGTCTCAACATCTTCAACGGAGATGTTCGCATCGCATCTTAAGGCACCCTTCTCCATATCACCACTGGAAACTCCGAGATGGCGCACCACTGCTCTCAGCTCTTCCATGAAGCGCCTCGCTTCAGCCGGAGAAGCGATGTCCGGTTCTGTTACGATCTCTATGAGCGGAACACCACAGCGATTCAGATCCACAAGACTCTTGTCTTCTTCATGGAAAAGTTTTCCAGCGTCTTCCTCGAGATGTATCCTTCTTATTCTGACTACCTTCTCGTTACCTTCATCGTCTTCGATGATAAGATACCCTCTTTCCGCCAGAGGATAAAAATACTGAGTGATCTGGTAACCTTTGGGGAGGTCGGGATAAAAGTAGTTCTTACGGTCAAAACGCGAAAATAGATTAACCTGGCAGTTCAAAGCCAGGGCGGTCAAAACGGCCAGCTTTACCGCCTCGCCGTTGACCACTGGAAGGGCACCGGGCTGTCCAGTGCAAACGGGGCAAATATGCGTGTTTGGAGAGGCGTCAAAGACATCAGCCGAGCAGGAGCAGAACATCTTACTTTTAGTTTGAAGCTGGACGTGTATCTCCAGACCTATGACCGTTCTAAACCTCACGTTATCACCTGCCGTGTTCATGAAGTTCCGTGGCTTCAAGCTCGTACCTTTCTACCACATCGGCAAGGACTATCCTACCAGATTCCAGCTGAAGTTCGACCATCTGAAGCAGCTTTGCCGCCAGAACCACGACGATCACCATCGCCATCACAAAAGCCACGATTATGGCGAAGCTTCCTTCACGTGACGAACTCTCATTCTTTGTATCCCACAAACGGGAGGTTTCGAAATCTTCCATCGTAATCCAGTCCGTATCCCACCACAAAGCGATCTTCTATTTGAAATCCGAGAAAGTCTATGTTTATTCCGTGGTCATGAGCCTTTTTTTCTATCAAAGCCGCCAGTTTTAGATCCTTAGGTTTGTACCTCTGGAGATATTTCATTATGTAACGGATCGTGTTCCCGGTATCCACGATATCTTCTACAAGAAGCACATATTCGTTCGACACGGGCACATCGATCCACGAGTTCACTCGAATCCTTCCCGTAGAGCTCGAACCGACATAGCTCGAAACGTGAACGAACGAATACATAACATTCAGAGGAATATTCAGAACAAGCTCACTGAAAAAGTGGATAGATCCTTTAAGAACGCATATCGCCACTATGGAGTCGGTTTTATCGGCATAATATTCGCCTATCTCCCTACCCATTTCAGCTACACGTTTCTGTATCGTTTCTCGATCGATCAGAACCTTCAACTCTTCACGCTTCACCTCTGGTGCCCTCCCCTTTCTCCAGTCGCTCGATGACCTTCGCTACGAGATCTCGATATACTTTCTCAAGGTTACTGCCACGATACCAGCTAACGATAGGTCTTCCGGAATCTGAAAGTTCCACCACGGCAGGGTCAAAAGGAACACTCGCCAGTATCGGAACATTGAACTCGTCCGATAGCGTCTGCGTGTTACCTGAGCCGTACATTCTGATTTCCCCACCACAGTGAGGACAAACGAGATAGGCCATGTTTTCCACAACTCCTATTACTTCTTTGTTCATCGTCAACGCGAAATTCAGTGATCTCCTAACATCTTCTATGGCGACGCGTTGAGGCGTTGTTACGACGATGACCTTGACGTCTGGGATCTGTTGCATGACAGTCAACGGCTCATCACCGCTTCCAGGAGGTGAATCTATCAAGAGAAAATCCAGTTCGCCCCATTCCACATCTCCCAAAAACTGGTTAATCGCCGAAATCTTTATCGGACCTCTCCATATCGTCGGACGACCTTCTTCGAGAAAGTACGCCATGGACACCACTTTAAGATTGTCCGAGGTTTTCGCCGGAATTATCTTTGTTCCATCCACGTCGGGAGGAACTGAGTAACCGGTCATGGTGACAACATTCGGCCCGTGAAGATCGATATCGAGAAGCCCCACCCTAAAACCTTCCTCGGCCAGAGCAACAGCGAGATTCACAGAGACAGTGGTCTTTCCAACACCACCTTTTCCGCTCATTACGAGTATCTTGTGACGGATGGTTTTCATAGCCGATTCGATCTTGTTCTTCGTGTCAATCATGAACTGGATACGGTCTCTTTCACTCATTCCCAGAGCCCCCTTTCCGGATGGAACATGTGGTGTTTCATGATTTCAACAACGTGAAGCGCTGGTACAGGAGCGTATTTTGGAAAGTATCTCTCGAAATCCTCCGTGGCTCTTTCATCGCACATATCCACAACGATCTTGAGAACTCCGAAGTTTACCCCGTTCATTCGGGATACCTTTCCGACAACCGCCGAATCCATATCGAGCGCGATGGCATCAAAGGTGTTCTTCAACCATTCTTTAAGCTTGGGATCGCTCACAACCTTGTCTCCAGTGACTATAGTTCCAGTAACAACATTATCGGTGTAATCAAGCACGTGCTCCATGAAGAGATCACTGCTATAAAAGCGTTGTATCCTGTCGAGAGGATAGAGATCGTACTCGAGCGTCTGGCTAGCCAGTACCATGTCACCGATATCCAAAAGTTCTGAAATGCCTCCGCATGCGCCCACATGGATGATCAGAAATGGATTGAACCGATCTATGAAAGCTTGCAAAACCGCCGCTGTATCGACCTTTCCTATCATTCCACTCGTCACGATGATCTCGTTTCTTCCAATAACACCACGGAAGTATTCTCTCGAAAGCAAAAGTCCTCGCTCCAGTGCCACCATGGATACGAGAAACGGCTCCACCTCTTTTTCAAAAACACCGCTCACCAGTATCATGTTTTAGATGCCTCCTCAGTTCTAACCCTTGAAAGCAACGCAAGTCCTATCAACAGGAAGATGATAAGAAAGATGATACCACTTCGGGAGTTTCTCGTAAGCTGTGCCGCAAAGCCGTAAATGGCAGGACCGGCTACTGTGGCGAATTTGCTGAAAACACTGAAAAAACCGAAAAATTCGGCTCTTTTACCGTGAGGAACCATTCTGCCGAAAAGGGAGCGGCTGAGTGCCTGAACTCCTCCTTGGGAAGTGGCCACAAGAAGTGCAAGTGCCCAAAACTCCCATGCGCTTTTCAAAAAGTACCCCCATATCATGATGAAGAGATAAACGAGGATGGAAAGGTAAAGAGCCTTTTTAGTTCCAAGTTTCCAGGCAATCCGCCCATAGAGTATGGCAAAGGGAAAAGCAACGAACTGGGTTAAAAGTAATGCTCCCATAAGGTGTTCATTTGGAACCCCAACATCCTTTCCATAGACCACTGCCATCTTTATGATGGTACCAACCGCGTCGATGTAAAACCAGTATGCTATGAGCATCAGGAAAGCCTCACGGTGTTTTCTTATCTCTTTGAACGTTTCGAATATACGCCTGAAACCTTCTTTGATGCTCGTGGAAATCTTTATCTTATAACCTACCTTTTCCTCCTTAACGTGTCTCATGAAGGGTACGGTAAAACCAAACCACCACAGGCCGACAGTAACGAACGAGAGCTTCATTCCGTCCACGGGACTCTTCAAAAAGAAAAGTCCCGGCTTAAGCACCATGACGATGTTTATCAAAAAGAGAAGCCCTCCTCCAACATATCCATAGGCGTAACCAAGCGATGACAGCCAGTCCATGCGGTCACGGGAGGTCACAGCCGGCAAGAAAGAATCGTAGAAAACGTTTGCAGAGGCGAAAGCGACGTTTGCGGCGACATAAAGGACAGAGCAAAGAAGAAATTCGCCCTTGTCAACGGTGAAAAGTGACGCTGTGAAGAACGCACCTGTAGTCACAAAGAATACCATCAGTCGTTTCCTGAGTGCCGCATGGTCGGCAATCGCACCGAGTACTGGAGCAAGAACAACGGCTATGATCATGGCAACAGATTGGGTGTAACCCCAGTAGCTCGTGGAAACGAAAGGTTCAAGGTTGGCAGCAGCAACATCCTTGAAGAATATCGGAAGAAGGGCAGCCTGTATCGTGGTCGAAAAAGCGGAGTTTGCCCAATCATACATAGCCCAGGCGAATTCGGCTTTATTCTTTGTGCCGAGCACAACCTACACCTCCAAAAACGATTCTAACACGCGATGTTGAAAAAGCAAAACGGGGAGGTTTTGAACCTCCCCGTTTTTGATTTCTTCAATTCATATATTTTTCATCTCATCGTCCTCGTATTCTTCTTCATCTATCAGATCTATCTCAGCGAGCTCTTCCTCCGGGCTTTCTTCTGTTTCTGCCTCGGATTCGGTGCCTTCTTCCATAGACAAACCTTCGCGACCTTCAATGATAGCGTCTGCGATCTTTGAAGTTATCAAGCGGATAGCTCTAATGGCGTCATCATTGCCCGGAATCACATAGTCTATTTCATCAGGATCACAGTTGGTATCCACTATGGCCACTATTGGTATGGAAAGAAGGTTCGCCTCTTTAACGGCTATCTTTTCCTTTCTGGGATCCACGATATAGACCACATCGGGTATCCGCTCCATCCCTTTCACGCCGCCGAGATTCTTTCGCAACTTCGCCAGTTCTTTTCGCAAGAGCGCCTGAGTTTTTTTGGGCAGACGGTCCAGTTCACCACTGAGCTCCATTTCTTCCAGTTCTTCAAGCCTTCGAATTCGCTTTTGAATGGTCTTGAAATTCGTCAGCAAGCCACCAAGCCATCTGTTGTTCACGTAGTAGGCTCCGCAGCGCCTGGCTTCTTTTTCGATTATCTCCTGCGCCTGCCTTTTGGTGCCGACAAAGAGAAACGTGGCTCCTTCAGCTGCTCTGTCACGTACAAAGTTGTAGGCTATCTCCAGGTGCCTCAAGGATTCCTGAAGGTTAATGATGTGGATGCCTTTACGAGCACCGTAGATATAGGGCTTCATTTTGGGGTTCCATCTCTGTGTTCTGTGCCCGAAGTGAACCCCCGCTTCGAGCAGTTCTTTCTTGGTTACAACTGCCAACTCCAACACCTCCGTTAACGGTTTTACTCCTCCACCTCCGACATGTGCGGCGTGAACCTTTTAACAGGCACCCACGCTCATCGGAGGTGTGCGGAATTAAACTTCTATCAGATTCAACCTCTCAGCCATAAGCCATAGCGACTCCAGATCGTAAAACTCCCGCCCGTACTCGCTGAATATGTGGATGACTATATCTCCAGCATCGATGAGCAACCAATCGTGTTCAAGGTCTTTATCGTAGAAAATCACCGGCTGATTGAGCCTATCCAGCTCTTCAAGGACCGCTTCCCTCAGTGCCTTCATATGAGGGCTCGAATTGGCTGTGACTATGACGAAATAATCGGTAGGAATCGGAGTAGAACTCATGTCGAGAACCACAGGATTTTCTCCTTCGTGTCTCACCAGCACTTCCACGATACGCTTTAATCTTTCAACCAGCTTGCGCTCGCCTCCCTTCATTTCATTCTACCGTGACGCTCTTGGCAAGATTCCTCGGTTTATCGGGATCAAGACCTTTCAGATCTGATACGTGGTACGCAAAGAGCTGGATAACAGGCGCCATAACAAGTGGATAGAGGTTCTCATCCACCTTTGGAACCCATAAAACATCGCTGGAAATCTCCCGAAGCTCTTCATCGCCTTCGGTTCCAAGGGAGATTATGGGCGCACCCCTTGCGAGCGACTCCATGATATTGCTTTTCATCTTCTGGAACAGTCTGTCACGTGGTGCTATGGCAAACACAGGAAATTTGCTGTCAAGAAGAGCTATGGGCCCGTGCTTTAGCTCTCCAGCCTGATAGGCTGTGGCGTTGATGTAGCTGATCTCTTTAAGCTTCAAAGCTCCTTCCATGGCTGTGGGAACACCAAAACCTCTTCCTATATACATAAAGTGATCGAAATTGCGATACTTATCAGCGAGATTACGAATCTCCTCCGATTTCGAAAGAAGACCTTCGAACACCTCAGGGGTGTGAGCAAGCTGATAGAGGATCTCGTCAAATTCACGCTTCCAATCCTGTCTTTTCGAAGCTATGAACATCGCGAGGAGGTATAAGACGACCAGCTGTGAAACATAAGTCTTCGTTGCCGCAACACCTATTTCCGGGCCGGCCATCATCAAAATGGTGGCATCGCTTTCCCTTGTAAGAGTCGATCCAACCACGTTACAGACCGATACAACGATTCCTCCCTTTCTCTTGACGAGTCTCACACCCTGAAGAGTGTCAGCCGTCTCTCCACTCTGTGATATCGCTATAACCAGTGTGTTTTCATCCACGTGCAGGTTTCTATATCGGAACTCCGAGGCTACATCAACCTCAACATCAAGCTCGGAAATTCTCTCAAGAAAATACTTGAAAACCAGGCCCGCATGATAACTCGTCCCACAGGCAACCACCATAACCTTTCTGATTGAAGGAAGTAACTTCTCCAGCATTTCAAGTTCTTCGAACATTATCCGTCCATCAGGAGTTATCCTGTTGGTAATGGCGCGACGCAGGGCTTCGGGTTCCTCCATAATCTCCTTCAACATGAAGTGTTTGTAACCCGATTTTTCCGCATCCGATTCATCCCAGTCCACATGTATAAGCTCCCTCTCCACCGTGTTGCCATCCAAATCGCAAATCTCCAGTGACTCACCCGTTATCTTCGCAACATCACCATCGGACAGAAAGACAACATCTCTCGTGTAGCTTAGCATGGGAGTCACGTCAGATGCCAGAAGCGCCAATCCATCACCTTTTCCAAGAACAAGTGGGCTTCCTTTCCGTGCAACAACAAGCTCCTCGGTTTTATCGGCATGAGTCACGGCTATCGCATAAGCTCCGTCAAGACGACGAACGGTCTTTCTCACAGCCTCCATAAGATCACCATCAAAGTTTTCCTCTATAAGATGCGAGATAACCTCGGTATCGGTCTCGGATATGAACACGTGTCCCCTGGCAATGAGCTCCTCTCTAAGCTCTCGATAGTTTTCTATGATTCCGTTGTGAACAACCGCCAATTTACCGGTACAATCGGTCTGAGGATGTGCGTTTATCTCATTGGGCTCTCCATGAGTTGCCCACCTTGTGTGAGCTATGCCAGCACGGACCTTTTTGTTGAGCTCCGAACCCATCTTTTCAATCAACTGGTCGATCCTTCCACGAACCTTCCTGAGAGCCAGAACTCCGTTTTCAACAAAGGCAACGCCTGCAGAATCATAACCCCTGTATTCAAGCTTTTTCAGGCCTTCCAGAAGCGCTTTAAGACTGTACTCTCTACCAACCATGCCCACGATTCCACACATCTCAAACCAGCTCCCGTATCTTTTCCAGCATCCCGGTTCGAACACCTTTTTCCGCGAGTTTAAGGGCGTTCTTTATAGCCAGCGCATCGGAACTTCCATGGGCCTTAACCACTACACCGTTAACGCCAAGAAAGAAAGCTCCACCATAAGTTCGATAATCCAGACGGGATTTTACGTGACCAAAAACATCTTTCATCATCAGAGCGCCCAGTTTGGCAAAGAATCCGCTTTTCTTCACACCTTCTTTTATCAGATCAAACATGAATTTCATCGCGCCTTCGTAGGCCTTCAGGGCGATGTTTCCAGCAAAGCCATCTGCCACAACCACATCAACCTTACCTTCCAGAACATCTCTACTTTCAACGTTTCCATAGAATCTATCACCGAGAGTATCCTTGAGGAGTTGATAAGCATCCTTGACCACTGTATTACCCTTTTCAGGCTCTTCACCTATGTTGAGAAGAGCGACCTTCGGGCGAGAGATACCCAGAAGCTCCGCATAAACACTACCCATCCTCGCGAAATCGAGAAGGTGTTTCGGTTTGACCTCCGCATTAGCTCCCGCATCGATCAGGATTGTGACGCCGGTTTTTGAGGGTATCGGGGTGGCAAGCGCAGGTCTTTCCACACCTGGAATGCGTCCGATGACAAAAGTCGCAACCGCAAGTAAGGCACCGGTGTTGCCAGCACTGACAAACCCATCGGCTTCTTCACGCCTGACAAGATCGGCGCCAACAAAAAGTGATGAGGTCCTTCTTTTGAGGACCTCAGATGGTTTTTCCTCTGTCCGAAAGACATCGGGGGCTTCGTGTATCTTGACGTTCTCGGGAATTCTCGAAAAAACTCGAACAAACAAATTTTCAAGGGTTTCTCTCTGTCCAACAAGCAGAAAATCGGCGTTCACTTCTTCTGCCGCTTCGAAGACCCCTTTCAGTATTTCTTCAGGCGCGTGATCACCGCCCATTGCGTCTACCGCTATCGTCGGCCTTTTCATTCTTCTCCTATCACGAGCACCTGCCTGCCCTTGTAATACCCACATGAAAGGCAAACTCTATGTGGTTCCTTCGGCGCCCCACAGTTGGGACAGGTTGTAAGCGCCACCTTTATTGGACGATAGATTTTCTGTCTTCTGTGGCGCGTCTGCGATCTGCTGCTCTTCTTCTTAGGAACGGCCATTCTTCAATCAACCTCCTCTTCGCAGTTCTTTAAACAAACTCATCCTCGCTTCTAAAAGGAAATCTTCAAGCTGGTTGCACCTGTGTTCTGGATGTTCATTCAGATTCTCGCCACAATAGGGACATAATCCCTTGCAATCGGGTTTACACAAAGGCTTTTGAGGCACTTCGACTACCACTGCCTCGTGAACCCTTTCAAAAAGGTCTATCACCGGATCAAAATAATACACCACATTTTCCAGTTTTTCAAGCACTTCTTCACGCTTCAAAGATTTCAGTTCCTCAGATGGTCTATAGACAGCCTCTATCTGCCCATTTATCTCAATCACCGCAGGCTCAAGACATCTGGAACACTGGCACTCCAGAGTGGTTCGCACCCTTCCCGTTACAAAAAGCTCCCGCTTCTGAAGAACGTATTCGATATTTATGCTCAGGGGTTTGAGTAAAGGGCAGTTGCCTATATCCAGCTCGATGCTGTCGATTACCAGATCTCCCTCTATCCTGTATATCGATCTCTGTTCCAGCGATTCTATATTGATTTTCAGATCCTCCAAAATCATTCCTCTTCTCCTTCTCTCTAAGGGTTATAATACAAACGATAACAACTGAGAGGTGAATCTATGAGACGTTTGCACCTTGCATTCAGTCTCCTGTATCTGATAATAGTTATGAGCACGCTTTTCTCTGGAGTTGTTTTCTTTGAACCTTCGGTATTTTACCATGGAAAAACCAATTTTTCGGCACACGTTTCACAGAATTACGGTTACGCTGTTGTCAATATACCATTACGGTTCCCGTTCATGCCGACGGATTTCCTGCTTTCCATTTCAGGCGTGGATAAGAAGGATCGAACGTTGACGAAGTCTATAATCTTCGTGGAATCTTCCATGAACGCCCATGCATACTCATATCTGGGTGCTGCCGGGCTTATGCAGCTGATGCCTAAAACTGCGGAAATACTCGGCGTCTCCAACAGGTTCAATCCATTTGAAAACGTCAAAGGTGGCTATAAATATCTGAAAGATCTTGAAAAACAATTCAACAACCAGGACAAAGCGATCGCGGCTTACCACTTTGGGCCTGGCAATGTGTCCAGATACGGCATTGTGGGAGCAGGTAAAACGTACCTCGATAAGGTGCGCAACACGGAGGAAAAGATAAAGGAAGGGCAGATAAAAGCCAGCATGATTTACGATACCGCGTGGCTGAGTCTGCGCGGAGGTTTCAAAGAAGAAGCGGCTGTGTTTAACGTCTCATTTCTGGCACAGCCTTTCGGTGTTCTTATGTTCGGTATCAACGCCGGGATAGATATATCGAAAGAACAGCTGGGTGTTCTATCGCTTGGAGTAGGTCTTTCTCTATCCGAAAGAAACAACATTCTGGGTTGTATGGATCTGATCTCCAGAGATGCCGGAGTGATTCTGTGGACGGAGCTCTGGAATTTCCCGTTTCAAATTGGCTGGGATAACGGCGCGGTGTTGACAACCAGATACAAGATCAACGGGTTTACCATTTCTGGCGGTTTTTACGGAGGGGTACCCGTTTTCGAACTGGGAAGTAGTTATAGGGACATAAACGTATATGCTGGATGGAATGAAACACTGTACCTGAGACTCGAAGTTGGGTATTGAAAAAGAGGTGAGCACGTGAATTTTATAGAAGGTTTAAGATCCTTTTTGAAAAGATTAACCGAAGGCTGGAAAAGACTCCCCACTACAGGTAAGTTAACCGTAATTGCGGTCGCTCTGGCCGGGGTAATCCTGCTGGTAGTTCTTGGAGTGGAAGTGGCGCGAACAAATTACGTGGTACTTGTGAAAAACCTCAGCGAAGATGAAGCCGGGAGAATCGCGCAGGCCCTCGAAAACATGGGTATAAACTATAAAGCAGGCCCTGGAGGCTCCATACTCATACCCGACACCGCCAACGTTTACGAAGTGAGGATGAAACTCGCAGCCGAAGGTGTTCTGGGAACAGCAACGAGGGGGTTCGAAATACTTGACCAGCAGAGTTTCGGTGCAACGGCTTTTGACAAACAGGTTAACTTCCAGCGTGCCCTGCAGGGAGAGCTCGAAAGAAGCATAGCTACTATTGATGGTGTGAGATTCGCAAGAGTGTTTCTCACACTCCCCAAATTCACATACTACACTCGGGATGGAACGAAGCCTTCAGCTTCGGTGCTGGTATATCTGGAGCCAGGTGCAGAACTTGATTCTAAACAGGTAAAGGGTATAATGGAGCTTGTGGCCGGCGCTGTCGAAGGCCTTGACGTGAAAGATGTCAGGGTTATAGACAATCGTTCAAGGATACTCAGCGACAGCGTGGTCCTCGACCTTCAAAACCTGGAAGCAACGACGAAATTCGAATTAAAAAGACAGGTACAGCAGTATTACACAAACCTCATAACACAGAAGCTGGAACAGATATTTGGACCTGGAAACGTTGTTGTAATGTCTGAAATAGAACTTGACTGGCAAAAAATAGAGCGAGAAAGCAAAAAATACGAACCCGTTACCAAAAACGAAGGAATAGTAATCAGTAAAGAAGAAGAAAAGGAGACCGCTAAAGGCGTATCCCCGGGTGGAGATGTGGGTACCGAAGGTAACATTCCTCCAACTACCTATCCTTCGATCACAACTGGAAGCGAGAGCTCCGAACGCACCAGGAGTGTTGTTAATTACAATGTAAACGAAATATACGAAAAGATTGTCTCGGACAAGTATGGAGAAATTTCATCCAAATCCTTCACAGTGGTGGTGGACGCTTCGGCGATCAGCCCAATAAGCACCAGCAGCACTTTGGAAGAAGAATTGAAAAACGCCCTGGCCCTCGCGACTAATTCTCCACCTACCAGCATAGCCCTCGTTTTTATACCATTCAACAGACAGCTTGCTGCCGAAATCGAAGCCGAGATGAAGAAAGCGCAGCAAGCGGAAGCTCGAAGGAGATTGATTCTGGGGTATTCGCTGCTGGTGGTAGTTGCTGTGCTGGCGATTTTCCTGATCAGTCATCAACTCAGACGTGCACGTGCAAGGAAGCTTGTGGAAGAACGCAGGCGCCAGCTGGAAAAAGAACTCCGTGAAAAATTCGAAGAAGAGGTGAAAGAACTGGCTCCCGAAGAAGAGGAGTTTGCTCAGTTCATCAAGGAACTGATCGAACTTTCAAATAAAGATCCTGAATCGGTAGCAGATGTCATTCGCATGTGGTTATCGGAATGAGGGGGAATGTCAGATGAACGGTTTAAGGAAGGCGGCGATCCTGCTGGTTCTTATGGGACCTGATAATGCTGCCAGGGTTTTGCGGCAGCTTGATGAGAATCAGATAGAACAGCTTACTCTTGAGATAGCCAATCTTGGAGAAATCAGTGATGAGGAAAAGCGCCAGATTGCTCAGGAATTTCAGGATCTCTCAAGAGCGCGCTCGTTCTTTATGGCGGGTGGCGTGGACTATGCGAAACAACTACTGGAAAAGGCCCTTGGGCCTGAAAAAGCGATGGAAATCATAGATAAGATGGTATCGAATCTTCAGGTCAAGCCATTCGAATTTCTCAAACGCGTGGATCCTGTTCAATTAGTTAACTTTCTTCAAAACGAGCACCCTCAAACGATCGCACTCGTACTCTCCTATATGCCTCCCCAGCAAGCTTCACTGGTACTTTCAGCGCTTCCTGAAGAACTTCGACCAGATGTGATAAGACGTATTGCAATGCTCGATAGGGCTATGCCGGATACCGTAAAGGAAGTTGAGCGCCTCATGGAGCAACGCCTCTCGGCATTCACCGCGCAGAGCTTCGCACAGGTTGGGGGAATAGAAACCGCTGTTGAGATAATCAATACCCTCGATAGAAGCACAGAACGCTCGCTTATGGAAGCGCTTTCTGAAACCGATCCGGAGCTGGCTGAAGAGATCCGCAAGAAGATGTTCGTCTTCGAAGATATAGTGAAACTCGATGACAGGAGTGTCCAGGTTGTCCTGCAGCAGGTGGATAAACATGACCTGGCCCTCGCGCTCAAAGGTGCGAACGATGAAGTAAAGGAAAAGATCTTCAACAACATGTCCAAAAGGGCCCGTTCTCTGCTGGAAGAAGAGATACAGTTCATGGGACCTGTAAGACTCCGGGACGTTGAGGAAGCACAGCAGAGGATTATAAACGTAATCAGAAGACTGGAAGAAGCGGGTGAAATTGTTATTGCAAGAGGCGGGGGCGAGGAGCTGATAATGTGAGTCTTATAAAAAAACATCTCATACTGATCGATCTGCCTGTTGAAGAAACGAACGATAAAGATGACACGGACGCTTCGGAATACAGAGCCCGTCAGCTCCTCGACGAAGCCAAAATAAAATCCACTGAAATAGTCGAAAATGCAAAGCAACAGGCGGAAGAGCTTCTTAATAAAGCACTGGAAGAATCCGAAGAAATCCGCCGAAAAGCTCTGGAAGAGGCGGAAGAGTTAAAGAGAAAATCGTTTGAACAGGCTTATCAGGAAGGGTTGAAAAAAGCGGAAGATCTCGTGAACATAGTAGAGAAAGCACTTGAACATTATGAGGAGTATCTTCATACACTTGAAAAGGAGGCTCTGCCACTGCTTCTTGAAGTGTTTGAAATGACGTCTTTAAAACTCTTCGAAGAAAGACTTGAAGACCACGGCAGGGTTTTAAAGATCAACCTTGAGAGGGTTTTTGATAAACTGAAAACAGCTACAGAAGTGGTCATGCGTCTCAATGAACGTGACTATGAAGAGTTTGGAGAAGAGCTGAAAAAGTTTTTCCTTTCAGATAAAAAAATACACCTGAGACCAGATCCCGGCCTCAAACGCTCAGAAATTCTCGTGGAAACCGAGTACGGGATCATTGAAGTCTCTCCTTACAGAATTCTCGAAGAATTTCTCGAGCATGTTGAGGAGTTGAAAAATGAAGTATCTTCAGAAGCTCGAACAGTTCCGAGAGAAAGTCCACAGGATTGAACCAGTAAGGGTAAATGGGCGTGTTACGAAAATAGTCGGTTTGACTGTGGAATCGAGAGGTCCAGACGCCTTTCTTGGAGAACTCTGCCGTTTGATCTTACCTTCTGGGGAAACTGTGTTTGCTGAAGTGACGGGATTTCATGAGAACAATGTAGTATTGATGCCGCTTCAGGATACTACCGGTCTTTCCCAGGGATGTGAGGTAGTGCGAACCTTCAAAACGTTCAGTGTGAAGATCCCAAAGAACATCCTGTCACTGCTAGGCAAAATTCTGGATGGTCTCGGAAATTCAATGGATGGAGATCGTTTCTATGACTCTGTGGAAGTCCCCGTCTGGTCAGATCCTCCAAATCCTCTCTTACGTAAAAGAATAACCGATTCTCTTGAGGTAGGCGTAAGATCGATAGACGCCTTTCTTACCCTGGGAAAAGGGCAGAGAATAGGTATATTCTCAGGTAGCGGTGTCGGAAAGAGTACTCTCCTGGGAATGATCGCCCGTAACACCAAAGCCGATGTCAACGTCATAGCCCTTGTAGGGGAAAGAGGCAGAGAGGTTAGAGAGTTTCTGGAAAGAGACCTGGGTGAAGAAGGGTTGAAGAGATCCGTGGTGGTTGTAGCCACCAGTGACCGTCCCGCGCTTGTGAGAGTTAAGGCACTTTACGTCGCTACCACCATCGCTGAAGCGTTTCGCGAATCAGGCTATGATGTGATGCTGATGGTGGATTCGTTGACACGCTGGGCAATGGCTCAAAGAGAAGTCGGACTTTCGATAGGCGAACCACCAGCATCCAGAGGTTATACCCCGAGCGTGTTTGCCTCCATTCCAAAGATCCTCGAACGCGCGGGAACTTCAAGCAACGGAAGTATAACAGGTATATACACGGTGCTGGTAGAAGCCGACGATTTCAACGAACCCATAAGCGATACGGCACGTGGTGTTCTGGACGGTCACATTATTCTTTCAAGGAATTTAGCGGAAGCGAATCACTATCCCGCTGTGGACGTACTGATGAGTGTAAGCCGTTTGATGCCGGAAGTTGTAACCCAAGAACATTTCAGAGCTGCCAGTACGGTTAGAAGTATCCTTGCCGCGTACAATGAAGCCAGAGACCTCATTGAGGTGGGGGCTTACAGGAGAGGAACCAACAAACGTGTGGATGTTGCTATAAAATACAGGGAAGAGATCATGTCATTTTTGCGCCAGGATATATACGAAAAAAGCAGTTTTGAAGAGACCATAAGAAGGTTGATGAACATCTCAGAAATGATAAGAAAAGATCTCGATTCAACAGATGAAGGTGGGGAATAGTGAAAACAAGATTACGCGATCTTGGGATACGCGTTGGTGAGTTCGAAACTGGTCCGTTGAACAAGATAACAGATGTCGAGGGCATACTCGTGGGACACGTTTCTCTGATTTCGGACCACCCTACAAAGATAAGAACGGGCGTAACAGTAATCGATTTTTCTGAAGATCCTTATGAAAGCCCTCTAAGTGCGGGGGTTTTTGTTTTAAATGGATACGGAAAATCCACCGGCCTTATCCAGGTGGAAGAGCTTGGTCAAATAGAAACGCCCCTGGCGATGACCGGCACGTTTTCTGTGGGACAGGTTTTCGAAGGAATGGTCAGACACATGCTGCACATTCATCCGGAAATAAGAAGCGTAAACCCGATCGTGCTGGAATGCAACGACGGTTTTTTGAACGATATTTCCCATCCTTCGGTAAGACCCGAGCATGTTTTCAAAGCCTTGGAAAACGCCTGTGAAGATTTTGAACTCGGCTCTGTCGGAGCGGGTACGGGTATGATTTCCTTCGGATACAAGGGAGGCATTGGAAGTTCTTCGCGTGTTGTAGAGATCGATGGAATAAAATACACAGTTGGAACTCTCGTCCTCAACAATTACGGAAGAGCAAAAGACTTCCGCTTTTTTGGAAAATCACTGTCTTCACCTTTTAACCCTAAAGATACAGCGGGTTCGATCATCATGATCCTGGCCACCGATATTCCCTTAACTTCAAGACAGCTGAAACGGTTATGTCGACACGCCATGCTCGCGCTCGGAAGAATCGGAACCCCTGGTTATACATCGAGTGGAGACATATGTCTTGCCCTCAGCACAGGTTTTAGGTGGAAGAAAAATGGGAAGATTTCCGTCGAATTGATCCCCGACTCTAATCCCGAATTCAACAGAATCTTTTCCGCGGTGGTCGATACGGTGGAAGAATCCATCTACGATTCCTTGATATGCGCCGAGCCTATGGACGGTTATAAAGGGAAGATCGAGGCTTTTCCTTTGGAAACAATCACGAAAGACACACCCTGATCGCTTCCTCCACAA
This sequence comes from Thermotogae bacterium, assembly GCA_003538775.1. Classification (GTDB taxonomy): domain Bacteria; phylum Thermotogota; class Thermotogae; order UBA12178; family UBA12178; genus UBA12178. The sequence continues at coordinate 8,113 of DPRG01000006.1, read as the reverse complement.
GGGCATCCATGGCATCTACAACGTTCCTCTTCCCCTTCAAAGCAATGGAAACTTCCGTACAGGCTGCCAGTATAGTCTCTTCTCCGATACTTCTACTAACAACCTCTATCTTTTCTATACCTTCTTCAAGACGCCCCGCCTTTATATCGTAGATACCATCCATGAGCTTTCTTTGCCACTTTCGAGACAATTCACGCAGCGCGAGACCGTACCTTTCTGCCGCCCTCTGATAAACACCGCTCAGCAACGTCCCATCGGTTGCAAAGACAACAGCACTCTTGGAAAACCGCGATACGAACTTCACCGCAAGTTCCACCATGTTCAAAAAGGGAACTCCCACCGAAGAAGAAAGGTCATCGAAAAACGCATGAGCGGCGTTACAAGGCATACAGAGAACATCTGCGCCAGCTTTTTCCAGCCTTTGCGCGGAATCGATCAGATACGGAAGGGGATTCTCACCAGCGCCAACCAGATAAGCCGTTCTGTCGGGTATTTGAGGGTAGGAATCGATTATCACATGTATATGCTCCTGATCTTTTCTCGCCGGGGTTTTTTCTATCAAACGCCGATAAAATTCACAGGTCGCTAAAGGGCCCATTCCCCCAATAACGCCAAGAACTTTCATTCCACCTTCACCTTCAAACCTTCACCAGTAGAGATTTCACTTTAACACCATCGATCTGACCAAGTTGCCCTGTCAGAGCGCCTATTTCGTCGGTGGTTCCGTCAACCAAAATGGATATCACGGCGATATTCTTCTCTTTTAACGGTATACCCATACGACCACGTATTATATCCGCGAACCCATGCAAAATCTCATTAACCTTCATTGCGCTTTCTCTGTGCAACACACTTATCGCGACAACACCTATTCGCCTTTCCAAAATATCACCTCATAAGAAACTTCCTCACAAGCAATATGGCATCTTCGGGGCAAACTTCATGGCACACGTAGCACCTTATGCATTTACTGTAATCGATCCTCGTGCGGTCGATGTCTATCGCCCCTGCGGGACAGGTGTTTTCACAAATCCGGCATCTGACACATCTGTTTACATTGATCTTCGGAACTCTCACGAATCTTCTGGCAAGGCTCTGCAGTGGTTTTGGTACGGGAACAACTGGAACGGTTGATGGAAGCTTTATCTCTCCTTTCCACTCCCCGTCGACCACGAATTCTGGAATCAAGCCTCTATCTATCGAGCGTTTAACAGTGTAAACAATCTCTGGATCAACATTCAGAGCCTCTACGATGGCGTAATCCAGCGCGAAGGCGTTATCAGAAACAGCCAAAAGTCCAAAGTGCTTTTTCACACCGTTCGCAGGGCCGTTTCCTTCCATACCTTCTATACCGTCCATGATGGTGATAACAGGCGAAACTATCAGATGGACGTCGATCAACAAATCGGCAAAACGCTCGTTTGTGCCAGCTCTTAAGTGCCATCCCGCTTTTTCCATACCCACGACACAGCCGAAAGTGTTTTTCACTCCGAGCGTCATCACCATCTGCGAATGAGTCTTGAGCTTTGCGATGTTCACCACTTTTCTGGTAATAGCCGTTTCCGATATCTTTATTTTTTTGTACACTTCCCCATTTGTCTCAACAGGATCGTTGAGGTTCAGAATGGGAACATTCAACCTTTCGCAAACTTCATGAATTCCCGCTTTTTTCGCCACGCTCATCGCAGTACCGGAAGCCGGGCTGTCCCCAACCACAGGAGTTGTACCAAGATCGAGAAGGAATTTCAGCACCGCCTCCAGAATTTTCGGGTGTGTTGTCACGGCCTCCTCGGGCTTGCGAGGGGAAAGCATGTTGGGCTTCACCAGAACTTCATCGCCCTTAGAAAAATACTTTTCAAAGGGAAGAAGCAGATCGTTCAGAACATCATGTGCATCTTCGTACGTATCGCAACGGCGAAAAGATACCCTGGATGTCAAATCTTCTCACCCGCTTCCTCGAGGTAACGTCTTTTCGCATCCTCTATTATCTCAATAGCCTGTTGTCTGTCAACCCAGCCTTCAACGCCTGTTATTTTTTCCTCAAGTTCCTTGTACACTGAGAAAAAGTGCTCTATTTCTTTCAAAAGGTGAGGCGGAACATCTTCGAGCGTTTCCACGAAATTCCAGACAGGATCTTTTATGGGAACACATAGTATCTTCTCATCTGGTCCTTTTTCGTCCCACATCTTGAATGCTCCCACGGGTTTCGCTTCGATCATACATCCGGGGAAAGTCGGCTCCCAAACAAGAACAAGTGCATCCAGGGGATCACCGTCTCTGGCCAGAGTCTCAGTGATAAAACCGTAATCACACGGATAATGCACGGCCGAAAAGAGTGTTCTGTCGAATTTGATTATCCCTCTTTCTTTATCGTATTCGTATTTATTCCTGCTTCCTTTTGGGATTTCCACGATTATGGTGACGGTCTCCATTCTTCCTCACCTCCGTGTATACGAATTTTACTATACTCGTATGAAAGGTCTCTTTCACCCCTTTCACGCTGGCTGATGATATACTAACAGAGGATGTATTCCAATTAAACCAATCCCTCGAGGCGGTATTATGATCGGTACACGCGTTATCGCTTACGATACCGTAGATTCCACCAACAATGTTCTGAAATCGTTAGCCGATTCCCTCCCAAGCGGGAGTGTGGCGTGGGCAACAGAGCAGACCGCTGGCAGAGGAAGGTTCGGACGTTATTGGCATTCTCCGAAGGGCGGACTCTGGTTTTCGGTTCTCTTCAAACACAGGACACAATCATTTGAACCTCATTACTATGTGGTCCTTTTCTCAGTGGCCATCGTGAGGTTTCTGAAAAGAAAGTTCAAAATCAATGCCGGAATAAAGTGGCCCAACGATATCTATGTTGGTACAAAAAAACTCGCCGGTATACTTGTTGAAAGCGTGATAAGTGGGAAAAACACTGTGATCATCGTTGGTATTGGAATGAACGTCAATAACGAGATCCCACCGGATTTAAAAAGCAAAGCTGTTAGTCTGAAAGAGCTTTTAGGGCATGATGTAGATCTATCCCTTGTGTTCGACGGAATCGTTTCCACCGCTAATGTCCTTTATCTGAAATACATGATTAAAGACAAGAAGAAGTACCTTGTGAGGATCTGGAAGGGTTATCAGTTGTTAACGCCTGGTTCCAGATTATGGGTACGAATTGGAGATGAGGAGGAGAGAGAAGCAACGCTTGTAGATATAACTCCTAACGCACTAACTCTCGACCTGGGTGGCGAGCAGAGAACCCTATTCTCGCTGGAGGTGCTACGTTGGGAAAATACAGGCTGATCCTTGTCGACCTTGATGGCACTCTTTTGGACAGCGAAAAACGTATAAGCGAAGAAAACAAGAAGGTGCTCCATCAGGCTGTGAAGAATGGACTGTACGTGACGATAGTAACCGGAAGAAGTTATGTTTCTGCAATAGACTATGTCAGAGAGCTGGACCTGAAGGTGCCTGTGGTTTTTCAAAACGGCGCTTTAATATACGATTTTAAAAGCAACGCGGAACTTTTCAAATCCACTCTCCCCGCTATCACAGCCATTCAACTGGTGAGACTCGCAAAACAGCATTCGATCTTTTCAATAGTTTACGAAGATTTTTATACTGTTCCCGACATGATTATAGATGAAGATTACGCTGGTGTCCACCTGAAATATCTTGAAGCAAATATGTGGAGAGTGAAAAGGGTCCCCGATCTCTTCACATACATAAAAACGAAGAAAGAAGTGGCCGAAGTGGCAATGGTAGGCGGGCGATCCGTGATATCCTTTATATCAAAGCAGCTTGATGATGGAATAAGTGTGGTTGAAAATTCTGTGCTTGAAGACGAAGCCTTTGTGGAATTCTTCGGCCCGGGCAGTACCAAAGCTCACGCACTCGATGTTCTCCTGAGCTATTTTCAGGTATCGCCTTCAGAAGTGGTGTTTATTGGAGACAACCTCAACGATGTCTCCCTGATGAAAAGAGTGGGTATGCCCATAGCGATGGGCAATGCCGTTAAAGAAGTCAAAGAAGCCGCTCGCTGGGTTACCACCACAAACGATGAGGACGGAGTGGCGGAGGCTGTCAAAATCCTGTTGGAAGGTGATGTCGTTGAACTTTAGGATACCCCTTGCAAAACCGGATATAAATGAGGATGACGTGAAAGCCGTCGAAGAAGTACTCAGATCTTCCATTCTCAGTATTGGTCCAAAGGTTGTGGAGTTTGAAAAGATGATGGCCGATTACGTAGGAGCGAAATGCGCGGTGGCTGTTAACAGCGGTACCAGCGCTCTCCATCTGCTTGTGAGGATCGCGGGCCTGGAACCTGGGGACTTTCTCGTAACCACACCCTTTACGTTCATAGCATCCGCAAACGTCGCTCTTTTTGAAAGAGCCTTCCCCATATTTGTCGACATCGATGAAAAAACGTTGAATATGGATGCAGACGCACTGGAAGATCTGCTGATCAAAGTGAGAAAGGGTGACTTCGAAATCTGTGGGCATAAAGTGAACAGGGTGAAGATACTCATGGGTGTGGATATCCTGGGCCAACCCATGGATTGGGATAGAGCCCTAAAATTGTGTGAAGAGCACGGTATAACCGCTATCGAAGATTCCTGCGAAGCGATAGGTGCAGAATACAAGGGAAGAAGGATAGGAACCTTTGGACTGGCAGGAACTTTTGCCTTTTACCCCAACAAACAGATAACAACTGGAGAGGGCGGCATCATTGTCTCAAACAATTTAGAAGTCTGCGCACTCGCTAAAAGCATGAGGAATCAAGGAAGAGGCGAAGGCGACGCCTGGTTGCATCATGTGCGTCTTGGGTACAACTACCGCCTGGATGAAATGTCTGCCGCTTTAGGTGTTTCACAGATGAAGCGGATCGATACCATACTCGACAGACGGGCAGAAGTTGCGACAAAGTACAACGAACTCTTTCAAAACACCTCTGTAGAAACTCACTATATAGCCCCCTACACTACCCGAATGAGCTGGTTTGTTTATGTGGTGAGGTTACCTGAAGGCAGCAACAGAGATAAAATAATGGAATACATGGCAGAAAAAGGTATACAGACTCGAAACTACTTTGCCTGCGTTCACCTTCAGCCATTTTACCGGAAGATGAACTACACAGAAGGCATGTATCCTGTAGCCGAAAAGATATCGAAGCGCACGCTGGCCCTTCCTTTCTTCAACCAGATAAAACCTGAAGAGCAAGAAGAGGTTGTGAGTACGCTCCTCGAAGCCCTGGAAAGGGTGGGATAGTTGTTATATTCTATCGTTTCGGCTTTTCTAACAGCTCTCACAATGCCCGGATTCTTTCTCGGTCCTGCGGTGTGGATAACCCTAATACCACTCATCGAGGTGCTGAGAAAAAGCAAACCCCTCCACGGTCTCCTGAATGGGTTCATCTTTGGTTATGTGATGATGAGTGTGTCACTCTTCTGGCAGCTTCCGACACTTTCAAAAAACGTGCCAGAAGTTTTGAGATCTTTTCCTGGATGGGTGGGATTCCTCACTTTCTGGTTGCTTGCTGCCGTGGAAGCGCTGCCATTTGCAGGCACTGGTCTGGTGTACTCTTTTCTTTCGAAGAAGTTCACCAGAAGGCCCTGGCTTGATGCTTTTGCCTTCTCCCTCACTTACTCTGTATTCGAGTATCTCCGGGGAATAGGGGATCTGGGGTTCGCCGGTAGCAGATTATCAGACGCGCTGTACTGGAACGCAGGATTCATTTCAACGCTTTCTGTATGGGGGACCCTTGGTCTGAGCTGGTTCATTGCTTTTGTGAACACCCGTTTGAGCCACTGGTTAAAAAACGTGAGGAGAAATCTGATTCTTAACCTTCTGATGATCATCATGATGTTAAACGGCGTTGGATTGACTGTTGGGTACTTTTTGCCCTCTGTCAGGATAGACGATGTTAACAGCTTTAGAATACATGCCGTTCAGACAAACGTACCTCAAAGCGTGAAGTATTCCAGAAGAATAGAACCATTACTCGAAACCTTTGAAAAATTTGTTCGAACAACCCCGTCCAACGCTGATGTGGTGATCTTTCCCGAGGCAACATTCATGAGAGATATGACGCAGGATTACAACGGGAGCTACCTGATAGCCCTAAGCAAGGAGAAAAAAGTGAAGGTAATCGTTGGATTTCCTCATTTTGAAGAGGATAAAGCCTTCAACAGCGTCTGGTTGATCGATCCCGCTCAGGGTTTCACAGATCAGAACTACTCAAAGGTAAAGCTAACACCTTTTGCAGAGATGCTTCCTTATCCATGGTTCTTTGGAGCTTTTAGGTTCTTGAAATTGCTCAGCTATTACACACCGGGCGAGGGTTTTCCGACCTTTGAACTGGACGGAAAAGCACTGGGAGTGATGATCTGCTTCGAATCGTATTTCACCGAGGTATCCCGGGAGCTCGTGAAAAACGGCGCCCTTGCTCTCGTCGTAACCACTAACGATGGCTGGTTCAACAGTAAGGTGGCGTTAAAACAACACTTCGTTCAATCGGCATTCAGGGCGGCAGAATACGGTCGTTACGTGTTGCAGATATCTAACACAGGAATAACGGGTCTTTTCGACCCGTTCGGAAGGCTTGTTTACAGTTTACCCGAATGGACAGAAATGGCTCACACCTTTACCGTGCCAGAACGCTCTGGTAATACCCTGTACTACCACATAGGCAGATACATTCCCATCTTTCTCACAGCTGTCTTACTGCTGCTGGTGATAATATGAAGCAAGGAAAACGTATAGAGGTTTTTGACAGAGCGCGTGCCATCGCTATCATGGCGGTTGTAGCGGGGCACTCTTACATTTTCGGTGTGGCAGAAGCGAACTTCGAGGAAGCAACGATAGCGATTTTTATCCATCAAGCAGTAACTTTCTCCGTTGCCCTTTTCATGTATCTCATAGGCTATTTCCTGGCCCGAACGGATCTCCCGGTAGGCACGTTCTGGAAGCGAAGAACGATGAGAATCATCGTACCTTACCTGGTCTGGGCAACAATGGCAGCTACAGGAGAAAAAATGCTTAACGGAGGAAACTGGAGTGATGTCATCACCAAGGTATTAACGTTTACCGCGTCGGGTCAACATTATTTCGTATTTCTCGTGATAGTCCTGTACGCGATCTACCCGATCCTTAAACGGATGAATCCTCGTCTGAGCAAATACATCGCCATAATCAGTATCGTCGCGAGTGTCGCATGGGTTGGCATCGCCGAAGTTGTGCAGTGGAGAGTTGATATAAACGAGATATCGATCGTCAAAGGCGGCCTTCTAACGTACATGAACCCTTTGTGCTGGATTGGTTTCTTTTTCTTCGGTTTCTGGGCGGGTAAAAACAACGTAATAGTACCTCTTCAAAAAATAGCCGAAACCTGGTGGTATTTGATCCTTACCTTCGTCCTTTACTTTTTTGCAGCACTCGAGATGGTCCTTTTCTATGGCCTAAAAGGCTATTTAGTGGCCTTCGATCTGTTTAAACCACTTTCAATACTGTGGGAGCTTTTCTCGATTCCCCTTGTTCTGGCAATACTTTCCAGAATACCTGACGGTCGTTTTGGCTCATGGCTTTCGCGGTATGGAAGATTGTCATATGGAGTTTTCCTCTCTCATCTCCCCATGATGTGGTGGATCTGGGATGCGCTGAAAATGACCACAGGAAGTTATCTATTAGATAGATTGATCGTGAACCTGATAGGAATCTTTCTTGTATATGGTCTGCTTGAAATCCTACATTCGTTTCGGATCACATCTTCCCTTTTTCTGGGGATATCGAAATCCATCGCCACAAAGCAATCTCACAAATAAAAATTTGGAAAGTATACAGTTAAAAACTCTCAAAAGGTCGTTTTTCACGATTCAATAAACCTTGTTGTGTAACCCATCACCTTATCACATCACTACGGACTATACTTATCCCTACTCAACAAGGTAAACACCTTCAAAAGAGCAAATGTTTTTTGGCCTTGTTTCACCACATAACCCCTGGTTTCGAGTCTTGTGAAGCGCCGAGCGAATTACCGAACCACACGAATATGGCGAAATTTCGCCTTTTTACCTTCCCTGTTCCAGCATAGAGCTTTTACAGTCTTGCGTAGCGCCGA
>DPRG01000137.1 GCA_003538775.1 Thermotogae bacterium | reverse complement strand
TATCAGAGCCTGCTGGATCTTCTTCGTGAAAACGGTCACACGGAAGTCAAAAAAGGGTGCGATACGGCAAACTGCGGTTCCTGCACCGTCCTTGTTGATGGTAGAGCTGTTTACTCGTGCAAGTTCTTTGCCTTCGCTGCAAACGGCAGGAAGATCACCACAGTCAAAGGTGTGGGCGACTGGTCAAATCCATCTCACATACAGAAGCAGCTCCACGATACAAATTCAGTCCAGTGCGGCTTCTGTGCGCCGGGGCTCATAATGGCGGCCACGGATGTTCTCTCGCGTTATGAGATAAAAGCTCAGGAAGAGCTACAGCAGCTGCTCAAGGGGAACCTCTGTCGCTGTACGGGATACATACAGCAGGATCAGGCGTTGATGGAAGCTACCTCGAAGGTTTGAAGGAGGCGATGGTGATGAAGCTGTCGACCGGTGGATCTGTGCAAACCGACATTAAGGGAAGGATTTCTGAACCTGTCGAACGTACGTTCGATGTCGTTGGAAGACCTGTGAAGAAGATCGATTCCATGGGGATGATTCTCGGTGAACCTGTTTACACAGACGATATGGCTCCTTCAAATGTCCTGATTGTGAAAATACTGCGCAGTCCCCACGCTCACGCGGTTATAAAGCGCATAAATAAAGATAAGGCCCTTAAGGTACCTGGTGTTAAATTGATCCTCACCCATGAAGATGTACCTCGTGTTCCGTTTACCCGTGCGGGCCAGGGATACCCCGAGCCTTCTCCTTACGACACATTCCTGCTGGACAGGAAAGTCAGGTATGTGGGTGATGCCGTGGCAATAGTTGCCGGAGAAACCGAAGAAGCGGTAGATGAGGCTTTGAGACAGATCGAGGTTGAGTACGAGGTACTCGAGCCAGTTCTGGATTTCGAACACGCTATGGATGAAGGTATGCCCGTTATCCACGACGAACCTGATATCAAAGGTGTCTACAACCCTTCGAGAAATATAGCGGCGCATTATGAAATGAGTGTGGGTGATGTGGAAGAAGTTCTCAAAAACTGCGAGATAGTGGTAGAAGGAACGTATTACTATCCACGGTCTCAGCATGTGATGATGGAGCCGCACGCTGCTTTCTCTTATCTCGACAGCAACGGTCGCCTCGTGGTCGTTTCTTCCACCCAGGTTCCGTTCCATACAAGGCGTATTTTATCGAGGATATTCTCCATTCCCATAGGAAAGATCAGGGTTATAAAGCCTCGCATTGGCGGTGGGTTTGGTGCCAAACAAGCCATGATCGTTGATGCGTACATAGCTGCCGTAACCCTGAAAACCGGACTTCCAGCGAAGATCGTTTACACCCGCGAGGAAGCTTTTGTAAACACATACACCCGCCATCTCATGCGCTTCACGGTACGCGTTGGAGCAGACAGAAATGGGAAGATAAAGGCGATAGATATGAAGGGGCTTTCAGATACGGGCGCATACGGCGATCATGCGCTGACCACCTTTATGGTAGCCGGTTCTAAAACCCTGCCGCTGTACAACAAGGTCGAAGCGGTACGCTTCTCAGGTGACGTGGTGTACACAAATCATCCGAGCGCGGGGGCTTTTCGCGGATATGGAGCACCTCAGGGACTTTTGGCCCTCGAATCTGTTGTGGATCAGCTTGCTTACGAACTCGGCATGGATCCGGTTGAGATAAGAAAGATGAATGCCATACGGGAAGGCGAATCCTCGCCTATATTCAAGATCATGGGTGAAGGCCGTGAAGGCGTGGAACAGGTTGTGGAGAGTTGTAAGCTTCATGAATGCATTGAAAAGGGAATGGAAATCATAGGATGGAAAGAAAAATGGAACAAAAAGCGAATAGAAGGGTCAAAGGTTCTTGGAGTTGGTGTCTCAATAGCCATGCAGGGTTCCGGTATCGCCAAAGTAGACATGGCGAGTGCGACGATAAAGATGAATGACGACGGTTCCTTCAACCTCCTTGTGGGAGCTACCGATCTTGGTACAGGCAGTGACACCGTTCTGGCACAGATAGCTGCCGAAACCCTTGGCGTGGACGTGGAAGATATCATAGTCTACTCTTCCGACACTGACATGACTCCCTTTGATACTGGAGCGTACGCTTCAAGTACGACCTATGTCTCCGGTAATGCGGTGAAAAAAGCGGCTGAGGAAGTGAAATATCAGATACTCGAAGCGGCGGCGGAGTTTTTTGGAGAGCCCATGGATAACCTGCACATAGAGAAGAAAAAGGTGGTTTCAAAAAGCGGGAAATCTGTAACCTTTGCTGACCTCTGTACTACTCTTTACTATGGAAGCGATCAGCGTCAGATAGCTGCCACCGCCTCATTTGTTGGCGAGGTGAGCCCTCCACCGTTTATGGCGAGTTTTGCTGAGGTCGCGGTTGATACTGAAACAGGTGAGGTAGAACTCAGAAAGTTCGTTTCAGTAGCAGACGCCGGAAAAGCCCTGAACCCGGAGTTAGCGCTGGGACAGCTGTACGGCGCGACCGTTCAGGGGCTGGGAGCAACCTTCAACGAAGAGTTACGGTTCGATTCCAGGGGCCGACCTGTAAACGCAAGTCTCTTCACCTACAAGATACCATCACGAGGCGATCACTACATAAACAACATCGAGTGCCATCTGGTGGATAGTTATGAACCCACAGGTCCTTATGGAGCCAAGAGTATCGCTGAGATCGGTATCGACACGCCAGCCGTAACCGTACTGAATGCGATATACAACGCGGTGGGTGTGAGACTGAATAAGGTGCCAGTAAATCCTGAAGAACTGCTCAAAAAGATGGAAGAAAAGAAGTGAGGGAGAACGCTTGAAAAAATGCCCATCGATAGGCCTCGCGCTCGGAAGCGGCGGAGCGCGAGGCTTTGCTCATATAACGCTTTTAGAAACACTTCACGAAATGGGTATGAATGTTTCGTTTTTATCTGGTTCCAGTATGGGTGCTGTGGTCGCCGCGGCGTATGCCCTCCATCCGGACCCCAGGGTATTGAAGCGCATGACACGCCACTTTCTCGATGTGTTCAGAGATCGTATACACGAGCTTATAAACAACGTGCAGGCAAACGTAGCGCTGAGAAAACGTATAGTCTTTCTCACAAGGCTGGTGAATTCCATTTCTCTTGACCACTCAGATTTTCTCTACTCATCACTCTCCAGGATATTCGGGAAGGCGCGGTTCTCGGACTGCAAGATACCGTGCGTGGTTGTTGCAGCGTCTTTGAAAGGTGAACTCGTAACACTTGATGAAGGTTACATAGTAGATGCTGTTGCGGCAAGCGCCTCGGTACCCGGTGCGTTTCCACCGATACGCCTCGGGGGAGAATGGCTTGTGGATGGCGGTGTTATTTCTGTGATCCCCGTGAGTGCTGTCAAAAAACTTGGAGCTGATGTGGTTATAGCATCCCACGTTGGTTACGCCAGCTTCAAAAGAGGGTTCACAGATGTTCTGGATTACGCTATACATCTTGACGATATAAAAGGTGAAATCCTTGCAAACGAAGAGATGAAAGAGGCCGACGTTGTGGCCTGTTTCCGTAACATAAAGGTTCCCTGGTACCGTTTTGATCTCGCTGAAAACATTATGGAGAATGCCAGACGTGTGCTTGAAGAGCAGAACTTTCATAACAAGTTGATAAACGCAATGCAAACCAGGCCTTCGGAAAAGGCTGTGAAAACATGAGGGTGTGTCTCGCTGTTGAAGCCGAGCATTTTCTCAAGGTCCTGGATGTTTTGAACGAGCTTGGTGGAATTGAGGATCACGAGTTAATCGGGATGGGTGCCGGTGCTCTGTTACCAGCCATGATAAGGGCGCACGGAGGCCTCGCGCGACTCAGACGGTATGTACTGAAAGAACGAGAAAAATTGAAAGAATACTTTTCGGTGAGGAACACTCTTAACCTTGAAGGAATGGTGAGAAGCCTTCTGGCTACTTTAATGAAACGCGTGGCCAGTAAACCTGTATCGAAGTTGAAGGAACACATTAGAGAGGTTTTAAAGGGAGTAACTGTTGAGGATGTACACGTTCTGGCGTTTGATATTACTACGGGGGAAGAAAAAGAGCTCGTCACGAACAGAGAAAATTGCTTTGACGTACTCGCGGCTGCCATATCTTTTCCACCACTTTATGAACCTGTAAAGATAGGAGACTCCCTATTCTGTAGCCTCGCATACATGACGGGAATCCCTGGTAAAGGAGATTTCGAGCTTCTTGTGATGAGTTCTTATAAAGAAGAAAATGATTTACCCAGATCCGCCATTGCGATCATGGAAAGGGCCGATAGATTGAGGACAAAATCCATTATGGATAGAAGGCTTTCACTGTACAAAAGGGTAATAGTGCTGGGTGAAGAGAATCCGTGAAAGAAGAGGAGATCCTCAGAGAACGTCTGAAAAAAGGAAAGATAAGCTTTGAAGAGTTTCTCCTGTATCTTCACCATTCTCGTGAACATAAGGATCAGGAGTTTTTGGTGATAAAACTCAAAATGAAAAGAAGCGTTCTGAGCACTATAAAGCTTCCTACAAAAGAAAAGGATAAACTTCCTCAACTGCTTTCTTTGCTCCTTGAAACAGCCGGTTACGGTTTTCCTCCGGAATCTCTCTGTTCCGAGAGCGTACCGTCAAAGATGGAACTTTTAGTTGATGGCGAGGGAACAAAGATAATAGTGGAGATAGATATTTAACATCCAAAGCACCCCACGCAAGGATTC
>DPRG01000118.1 GCA_003538775.1 Thermotogae bacterium | reverse complement strand
TTCATCGTGTCCCACAGCAGCGATAAGCTTCCATTTATCTTCTTCTATTATCCAAATGCTTCCATAATCCGCCTCGGGAACGTTCTCGACAGCAAAGTCAAGAAGTCGTTTCAAAAACTCCTCTTCTGATAACTCTTTTTCTTCCATCTTCCCTGCAATGTCTATCAGTTTTTCAAGCTTCCGCATGACTACATCGAGCTCATTCTGCGTGACCTCCAGACGGCGGTTCATTGCCATCAGTTCTTCATTGGCGATGGCAAGTTCGAACTTCTCTCTCATCAGGTCCTGTGTTTTTTTATTCACCATCCGTTTCAAAACGCCAATTATGGCAAGGAGGGCGGCAACGGTTCCTGCGCCGATTACGATAATCCAGAAATACAGTTTGCCGAACGACCTGTCGATTGTTCCTCCAAGGTATCTTTCAATGACCCCATAGTAATATGAACCTTCTCTTGTTCTCCAGTCTCTGAGGTAGCTATCTATTACAGAAATTACGCCTTCATCAATGTCCTTTTTGAACATAAGCCTCAGTTTTACTGGTGAAACCACAACACCCATGGATTTTAAACCAAATCTCTCCGCATTTTGATGACCAACGATTCTATCGATTATGCAAGCATCTACTTCGCCTATACTTACGAGTTTCATTACATCGAAGAAGTTGCCCTTTACCTCAATAAATTGAGGACTCTTTCCGAAGTTCGATACGAGGTTTTTGAATTCCTGGTAATAAACATCTCCTTCGACAACTGCGATTCTTTTCCCCTGAAGATCATCGAGGTTTCGTAAACCGGAAAAAGGGTGGACGTAGATCGCACCCCAGCTGTAGAGAACAGGATCTTCGTTAAACTGCGCCCATTCTGAATATTCTGGTGTTTCGGCCACAGCGAGCAGTATATCGAGTTCGCCTGAGCGCACTTTGTCTATTCCCTCAGAAAAGGTGATCTTTTTGTAGGTGATGTTCCACCCTTCGTCCTCGGCTATTTTTGAAAGTAGTTCGGGAAAGATTCCAGTGGCGACACCGTTTTTTTCGAAAGAAAGCGGAGGAGCTTCAAAGTAGCCAACACGAAGATCTAATGTGAAACCTGAAGCATACAGGAGTAAGAGAGCGATAAGAAAAATGAGCTTGTCCAATCGGTTTGGACTTCGATGGAATGCAAAAGCTTTTGAAAATCCGAGTCGCTGGTTTTTCGGCATCTTCAGTCCTCCGTCTTGCAGTTTGAGCGTTTGGTTGTTTACAACTTTATAGTAACCTACCTCTTATAACTGCCAGTGTATTCTTGGTTACGTCACCACAGAGAATAAGATGTATGGATCATATCATCCAGCCCCAGTCCTATTCCCAAAACCGCATTGGGAGAACCACCGTCAATCGAGTATATCATGAATTGTAATCCGAAAAGGACAGGAGATTCGAAAATGGAAAATGTTTGCGGGACTAAACTCAAATCAAAACCATATACCTGGTGATCGGGTGACCAGGTTTTCAAATAGCCGTACTTGATTCCAACACCGATACCACGCAAAGCGAGAAGATTGTAAGCGGTACTACGGACCGGTTGCTGTCCAGTTATCATTAACGAGCCTTCAAGTCTCGCGTAATTTTTTGATGTTGAGATGTCGCTGGAAAGGGTAAAATCAAAAAGAGAGGGAGCTTCTCCGAAAGAGAAGGCTCCTCGAGCAGAAAGTCCTATGGGCCCGTAACGCCAGCCCTGAAAGAACTCGACCGAGCCTTTCGGAACTGGAGGTGTAAAATCCTCCGATTCCAGACTTAACTCTCCCATCAACACACTGCCCGTTATGGAAGTGTTATCAAAAACCACATAGGCCCCCATTTTGTATCCCAGAGTGGAGATGGAAAACATGGTGCCAAGATTCCATCGTACCATTCTGTATGGAGCAGTGTATCCAAGGTCGAGTGTCTCAGGTAGTCCTAATGAAAGTTGCGTTTCTATGAGGCCGTACGCGGGACTTGCGTCTTCTCCGGTTCTTCCCAGAACGAAGAGCTCTCCTTGAAGGTATGAATTGAATTTTCGCCATCCATGAAAGAAATAATCGCTCTGGCGGAGCACCACGCTGGAAAGATCTGTTACCTGTGACTCCAGCGTGAGTCGGGCGCCGAAGGCCGTTTTCCAGTGGTCGTAATATTCCACACCGGCGCCAGTCAACACCAGCATGTTACCTTCATCATCGGTGGTGAAAGAGGTGACTGGGTAGACGCGAAGAGAATCGAGGACTGAAAAGTCTGATGCCTCTTTTTTATCTGGAGGTCTGATCTCGTTTACGACCAGAATCGGATAATGATTGTTCAGGCGATTACAGTCCAGCGATTTGAAATAGGGATCTATGGAGACTTGCTTCACACTTTTATCGAATTCAAGAACTTTCTCTCCAGTGATCAGTGTGAGCTCCGTGGAACCATCGGTGAAATTTAAAAGCAATTCGACAGGAACGTTCATCTCACCGTTGTTTTTAATTCGAACGGTATTCCCTTCCACGTTAACGGCGTAATCGAGTGCTTTTGATGTTTTGAAAAGTTCTTCGTAAATTCTGACAGCCCTTTCTCCTCCATATTCAGCCAGAACGTTAAGGAAGTCTTCTTCATCCACTGTTTTGTGTTTAAACCTTTCATAGTAAGATTTCAATACCTGCTGCAACTTTTCCTTTCCAATCGCCACTTCGAGGTTTCGCATTGCGAGTAATCCTTTCTGATACCACAATACCGAGTAGGTGTTTGAATATCCTTCGTCCATTTTCACAGCCACAGCCCCGTCAAGCCCGTCTCTCAATAGCGATTGATACTGGTATACAGCTTGCTCGGCCCAGGAATCGAGAAGAAGTTGTGATTTTACGTTGCGTACAAAGAGATCGGGAATCTTCATATTGAAAATGTTATGTTTTTGACCATAGATCGATTCCACAAGTTCGACAGCAGCGTACTGGGCTAAAGACTCGCTGAGGTGGTTTTCATTGGAAAAATCAACACCAACTCCCACGCCAAACCACAGATGTGCGAGTTCATGGGCAATTAAGAAGTGGAGCGCGGGGTCGATGAAACCAGGTATAAGTAAATCGGCGCCGGTGAAGGCGCCATCGCCGAGGATCACAAGGCCATCCGCTGTCATGCCGAATAGACCAGCTGGGAGATCCTGAACAATACGGATCGTTGAGTAGTCGAGTTGGCCGTAGCGCTTTTCGTAATAGTCCAGCACTTCAAGTGCATACGTCGCGATACGCCGGGCTTTAGATTCCTGACCGTTAAGATGATAGACTTCCACAGTGTGAGTGCCGTTTGAAAAAACGTATTTCTTATGAAGCTTTGTGAACACCACTGGGCAGGAAAGCATTGGAATTTTTGAATCTATCCATCCGTCATCTGATAGGACGCCGGATGTTATCGCTTTGTAATTTTCAGGCAGATTCAACCTGAGTTTCCAATGGTGGGGCTTGAAGGCAGGCTTACCGGGTTCCATCAACTCCACAGGATACCAGGCAAAACGCCAGAAGAAAACGCCTCCCATGCGTGTCTCGTCGCCTGTGGAGGTCATGGGAAACTTGGTTCTGAATTTTATTCTTATCTTAGTGCTTTCCCCAGAAGGCAAAGGGTGCGACAGACTTATCCGAAGAAAGACATCTTCAGTGGAATACCTTTGTCCGAGGAACCCTTCGGTCGCGTCTATCAGTTTGTATTCGAGATTTTCCTGATTTTCTCCTGTCACCTGCTCAATCCGGATAAACCCGGCATCAAAGCCCAAGGGATAGGATTGGCCCACAGCCAAACTGGAGATTTTGGGATTGGATCTTTTCAGCAGATTGGGGTATAGAAGAAATGTGACGCTTGTGGCATCCTGATCGAGCTCGTTTGCCCAGTAAACGGTCATGTTTACGTGCAATGTTCCTGAAGAGGCATCCAATGTGGTTTCCAGCTCGTAAACACTTGCATAAAGAGTGGAGATGCTTAGAACGAAGAGCAGAGGCAGTAAGATCGAAGATTTCAAGAAAATCCGCTCCCTTTTCAGCATGTCAGTGCTTGGAATGTCTGTCAGCGAGTTTGCTGGCGACAAAGGCGTAAGGTTTCACGACCGGTTTAAAACCCTCCCCGATAACGTACCCTGTAAGTCCAGGAAGGAGCCTGGAGGTGAGTCCATCCTGACCAGCATCTATATGGACTTCTATAAAAGGGGGATCGAATATCTCCTTCAGCAACTTTGCGAGTTTTATACTCAGCTCCACTTCTCTGTATATGCGGCTGTAAAAGTTGTAATTTTTCGAGCGTTCTCTAAGAACCGAATAAAAGTAAGAACCGCCCATACCTTTTCTGTAGACTACGAAAGCTGAAGCAAAAATCACCGTACCATCACGTGTATGGGAATCCGTACCCACCATCAATTCCCAGCCCTGACGGCCGTAAAGGTCGGCAATCAATGCAGGAATCTGCTCACACCGTAACTCACCCCAGGTAGGGCTGAGAAACCGGTCGAACCTACCATCCCCCTTCAAAGTCAATGATACCATATCTCAGCCTGACAATGCTGTAAAGATTTATCAGTGGACAATCTACTGAAAAAATCGAATCTCTCGCGAAAAAAATGTATGGAATAAGTTTGTATCGGTGGCTTCCCTCTCTTTTTTCTAAAGCATGATAGAATCGCCAGTGGGAAACAGAATGAGGAGGGATGTTTATGACCGTAAATCCAGTGTTGTGGAAGATAGCTGTGACCATAGTATTTGCTGTGGTTCTCTGGGGCCTTTACAGGGTGAGTTATTTCTTTCTGGCGCGGGGTCTGAGGATAGCGGGTAAGGAGTTTAAAGCCCCGAACACCACGAGAACGATTCTTCTTGTCTTCTATGGTTTAATAGGTATCTTTGGGGTTTTGAAGATTTTTGGTCTATCAGTAACTCCTCTTCTTGCGAGTCTCGGAATAGGTGGTATAGTTGTAGGTCTTGCTCTTCAGGAACCTTTGGCGAACTTATTTTCCGGTATTCTTATTCTGACAACGGGAGCTGTGAATGAAGGAGAGGCTATTGGCGTTGGTGATGATTCGGGAACAGTGGAAGCTGTTCGCATGAATCATACTCTTATCCGCACATGGGACGGAAAACTCGTGCTGGTACCGAACAGAATAGTATGGAACTCCCGTATAGTACATTTCTGGCCTGGAGAAGCGAGAAGGCTTGAATTCACCGTCGGTATTCCTTACGATGCTGATCTGGAAGCTGCTGAAAGAGCTTTGTGGAAGGCGATACGAACTTCTGAAACGGTTGTTCAGGAACTCGGCAACAACGTGATATTCAAAGGTTTTGGGCCTTCGTCTATAGATTACAACATTTACATTTGGTTCAGGCGCGAAGACTGGGGTAAAGTGCAGAACGAAATAGCTCGACGTGTTGTTGAATGTCTTGAAGAGGAAGGTATTTCCATACCGTTTCCGCAGCTGGACCTTCACATCAAGAATGGAGGAAAGATCAAGTGAGGTCTTTTTCGAGATTGATCATACCACTTTTTATCTTTCTTTTAGCGGGTGTTATCAGCCTATCGGAGAAAGTTGTTGTCTTTCTTTATCATCGTTTCGATGACGCCCGTTATCCATCTACGAATACTTACACTGAAGAATTGAAAAATCATGTGAGATTTGTAAGAGAACGAGATTATGAGATATGGACTTTGAAGGATTTGAAGGACTATCTGGATGGTAAAAGGACGCTTACCGGTACAGCGGTTCTTTTCACTGTGGACGATGGTTATCTGACAACATACACAAAGGCTTTCCCTGTTTTCAAATCTCTTGGTGTGCCCTTCTCGGTCTTTCTTTATATAGAAGGCATTTCCAAATACCCGGACTATATCACATGGGATATGGCAAGAGAGATGAAGGAATGGGGAGTGGAGTTTGGCCTCCATTCGTATTCTCATGAATCCTTTCCTTCGCTTTTGGAGGAAATGGACGAAGAGGGGCTTAAAAAGCACTTTATCGAGGATACACTGAAGGCAAGAAATATTTTCGAGAAGGAACTGGGAGAAAAGCCTTTGTACTATGCCTATCCTTACGGCCATTACACCACCGTGATGAGGGAAGCGCTCGAAGAGCTTGGTTTTTCCCTTGCGTTTACGCAGGATGTTGGGCCTTTAAAGAAAGGTTTTGACAGGTTTATGTTACCTCGAGAACCTCTTCTCCAGGACTGGGCGAGCCTTGAACATCTGGAATATGTTTTTAACAGAGAACCGCTTTTACTTGAGCGTTTTGAGCCTGTTGATAGAGCGATCAAGAAAGGTTCGCAAGTAAGTGTTTCCGCGATCGTTTCTTCAAGCAATACGGTAAGATTTCTTCGGGCACAGGTTTATGCTACAGGAGTTGGATGGATGGAGGCAGAACTGGAAGGTCGCAAGATTTCACATAAGGAATTGCTGGTAGTAACGGCAGATCAAACCCGTTTTGGAGTTAGGGTACAAGGTGAGGATGGAAGATGGTACTATCGTTTCTGGTACGTTCCGGTTCTAAAAAGCGAATGATATTTATAGGAAGGTTGTTATTTTTACTTCTGCTTTTTGCGGTTCTCTTTCTCGCGGCTTCTTCATGGTGTGAAGAGGTTGTCTCTCCGTTACTTGTTGCGAAATGGTTTTCCGGTGATCGCTATGTATATTGCAGGGCGAGTCAACATCTTAAAAGCGTTTTTGAGCTTGCCGGATGGAGTCTTGGAAACTCCGTAGTGCCGAGGATATATGTTGAAAGGCTTCCACGGGATTTTCCAGAATTGCCTGATGTGGAAGAACGAAAAGAGTTCTTTCTCATGATCATCCTTCCTATGGTTCTCAAGATCGAAGAAGAGATTCAGGAAGATGCGGAGTTGTTTGAAAAGGTTCTGTCAGGTTTGATCGCCCCTGAAAGTGTTAGACATTTGCTCGAAAAATACGAACTTGACGAACTCGATCCTAAACTGATACGGCTTCGGGTCAAACCGGTTCCCGTGTGGCAGGCTCTTGCACAGGCTGCTCTGGAATCCGGATGGGGAACCAGTAGATTTGCCATGCACGCAAACAACCTGATGGGTGAACAGGTTTTTGAACCCGGTTCGGGTCTGGTACCAAGTGATCGGCCGGATGATGCAAAGTACGAAGTCAGAGTCTTCAGATCACTGCTTTCAGCTATGCGAAGATATGTAAATAATCTAAACACTCATGAAAGTTACAGACAGTACAGACTGCTCAGGGCCCAGTTTGACGATGTGAGAATACTTGAAGGACTTCTCTACTATTCAGTGGAGAGGGATAAGTACATAGAAAAGCTGGAATTTCTGATAAACCATGAAGGGCTTTTGAAATACAGCAGCTACCGCCTTGAAGCTTCGAACCAGATTCAAAATTGAAGAAGCTTTACCAATTCTAAAATCGCCCCTGATGTTATTGGAACGCTCAAGTTGTCGTCGACGGGAAAGGGAAGAATTTCCATTATGCTTCCTGCTATGGCGGCGAAGATAGCTGGGACAAGCGGTACGATTTCAAGAGAGTGCATCAAGTAAACAACTGCCAGTGCGGCCGTTATGAATCCCAGCATTCCTTCGACTGTTTTGTTAAAAAGCGGTTTCTTTCCGTAGCTTATACCGATGATTTTAGCCATCATGTCGCCGAAAACAAGGATGCTAATACTTGTCACGGCAACGTTCACTGGAAACAGAAGGAAAGAAAAAAACACACCCATGAGGAAGGTTGTTATAGAAGATATTCTCTTCCTTTCTTTCTGTTTGTAAATGGCGAAGTCGTGAAAGAAGCGCTTCATCATCACATCCTCTGCTTTCTTCCATGAGATACGTACCACGTCGGCTAAGAGCGACAAGGCGAGGACTATGCCGGAAAGGGTTATCGCGAATTCTCGGGAGGTAGCTAAAAGAATAACAGGAAAGGCCATAGCCGCGGGTCTTATGAATACCCGCCATAGTCTCAAATTTTCGTCTTTTTTCTTGAGTATACCGAGTTCTTTCATGTTGTTAGCGCTCACAGTGAAAATGTAACCAGCGATGATCAGCGTGTACCAGAGCTCCCAGGTAAAAGGCATTCTTACAACGAGAAGCGAGGATAGCATTGGAAGAACACAGAGGGCAAGAAAGTCTTCATCCTTTGTTATGAAGTATATCGTCAAAACGAAGAAAATCATGAACGTAAGGTCAGAGATTAAAATCGAAGGATGCCAGTGGAAAAAAGCCAGTCTCCCAAGAAGGACAATTAAAAGTCCTGTGCTTGTTGCGACTCCCTTGCCACCCTTGAAATTTAGATAAAAAGGGAAAACATGTCCTGCAACAGCTGCTAAGCCGCTTAAATGACTTATATGAGGTGGAAGTTTAAATAAATTCGTCGCGAGCATGACGGCAACTATACCCTTTGTTGTATCGTAGGCAGCAGTTATCACTGCTGGCCACAAGCCAACGTTGCGTTTAACATTGGTAGTTCCCGCATGGCGGGTTCCAACGGTTCGTATATCCACTCCGGTGAGCCATAAAGTAAGAAAGTAAGCTGGGAGTATCGATCCGATGAGATAACCTGTGATCAAAGCAAAAACGAGATTCATTCACGATCATCCTTTTAACTCTTTGAATCCCTCACCGTACACCTCGGCATTAGGTAGTATTATCACGAAAGCCTTTGGATCAATCTCCAGAACATGCTTTCTAAGGCGTGTGAGATCGCGTCGTTTCACGGCGGTCATCAAAAGAGTTCTGTCTCTTCCAGTGTAAGCTCCCTTCGCTGGAAGGAGCGTTGCTCCCCTTTCCAGATCCTCAAGAATCCGCTTCTTTATATCCTCCACTTTTTCTGAAATTATCAAAAGGGTTCGTGAGTGTTCCACACCTTCTAAGAACGTATCTATGACTTTTCCAGTCACCACTATAGCCAGGATCCCGTAAAGCGCCGGAACAGGGCCAAGGACAAGTACTGCGAAAAGTGTTATAAGGCTGTCAGTATAGAGGAGCCCCATTCCAGAAGAAATGCCAAAGAAGCGGTTGAGTATCATCGCTATGATATCGGTACCACCCGTTGAGGCACCTCTCCAGAATACCATACCCATTCCAACGCCGGCGATCAAACCTCCGTATATGGGGGCTAAGAGTTTATCTGAAGAAAGATCCGGGATAGGTACCTTAAGGACGTAGTTGAAGAAATCAACGAAAATAGAAAGGGTGACGGCGCTGTAGATGCTTTTTACGCCGAATCTGACTCCCAGCAGGATGAAAGCGAGAATGAATAGTACCACGTTGTAAATGAGCATCTGCACACCCACAGGGAAATTGGCAAGATAATAAACAATCGTAGCGAGACCACTCACGCCTCCCGCGATCACTTTGTTGGGAATGAGAAACATGTCGAGCGCCAGGGCGGTGATCAACGAGCCTATGGTGACTATCATGTAGTCGGCGATTATGGATCTACGTATTTCATTCTTCATCGAAGTTCAAACCCCTTATTTTCGCGGCTTGTTTTAAAACCGAAGCTTCCCTTTTGCCTGGTTTTGGTATTTCCACTTTTACCTTTACATAGAGGTCTCCACGCCTTCCAGAGGAAAGATTTGGAACCCCAAGACCTTTCAATCTGAAAACAGTATCCGGCTGTGTTCCCGGTGGGATACGCAGTGTTTCTTTTCCTTCGGGGGTTTCGATCTCAATATGCGTACCAAGAGCAGCCTGAAGATGATCGATTATCACCGTGGTATACAGATCGTCTCCCTTTCTTTCAAATCCTGGTTTTGGCCTTACCCTGACTGTTATGTAGAGGTCACCGTAACCGCCGCCCCCGAAACCGGCATTACCGCCACCTTTTATCCTCAATCTGGCTCCGTCTTCGACTCCGGGTGGGATTTTTACGTTTATCTTTCGACGCTCTTTTATTCTCCCGCTACCTCCACACTTTTTGCAGCTTCTTTCAATGACTTCACCTTCTCCAGCGCATGTAGGACAGGTGTAGGTGTTCACAAAGACACCGAAAAAGGTCCGTTTTTCTTCTTTTACAACTCCTGAGCCACCACAGCGAGGGCAGGTTCTTTTTCCCGTTCCTGGTTCCGCTCCTGTTCCGTTGCATGCGTCGCAGACAGTGTATCTTTCGTATTCCACTGGAACGCTTTTACCGTGTATAACATCTTCGAGATCGATAGTTACTGAAAGTTCGATATTCTCACCTGTTCGCACGTGTTTTTTCCTTCTTCTGTTAGTCGTTTGAGAGCCACCGAAAAACATATCGAAGATGTCGCCAAGATCTCCGAAGAAGTCATCGAAGATGGTTTCGTGTGAAGGTCCCCAACCTGTCTGTTCGCCACCGGGCGCTCCCACGTAACCAAAGCGGTCGTATTGAGCACGCTTTTCCGGATCGCTGAGAACTTCGTACGCCTCTTGTATCTCTTTGAACCTTTCCTCTGCTTCCTTTTTGTTTTCGTGGTGGCGATCCGGATGCCACTTTTTGACGAGTTCTCTGTATGCTCTTTTTATTTCTTCCTGCGTCGCATTTCTTGAAACGCCCAAAATTTCATAATAATCCCGTTTGGCCACTATTTTTCACCTTCTTCTGTACTTTCGGTGGTTGCTTTTGATTTCTTAGGGGCGATCGCAACCTTGACTTTAGCCGGTTTGATGACTTTAGAATTCAGTTTGTATCCCTTTTCAAGGACTTCCGTTATCGAATGTTCTCTGTAATCGTTCGTTTCTACACTTTCCACCGCTTCATGATAGTAGGGATCGAAATCTTCGCCGATCTCAGGAGTGATTTCAGATAAGCCCTCGTTTTCGAGAATTTGTTTCAGTTGCTTGTATATCATCTGAATCCCTTTCAACATGGTTTCGAAACTCGCGTTCTCTGCATGCTGCAGAGCTCTTTCGAAGTTTTCCAGAACAGGAAGAAGACGGGTTATCAGATATTCATTGCTCGTCTTCAGAATTCTCTCCCGGTCTTTTTGAGCCTGTAACACGTAGTTGTCGAAGTTTGCCTTCAGATGCTTTGCGTATTCCTCGAGTTCACTGATACGTTTTATGAGTTCCTCGTTTTCCTGTTTGAGTTGCGTGATTTCGTCGTTTTCCATTTTCTTTTCATTGTTTTCAGAAATCGTTTCTTCTTTTTCTATTTCGCTTTTATTCTTGCTTTCTTCCAGAGTTTGTTCGGCTTTTTTCTTTTTCTCCATCTCACAGCACCTCCTCGGCGCTGAAAACTTCTGTTACCCGGTTGACCATGTACTCTGTGTATCCAATCACTTTTTCATAGGGAACGGCTTTAGGAAGTATGATCAAAACGTATCCAAGGACGTTGGCCATCTTTCGATAGGTTGAAACAGCTATAGAGAAATTCTTTAGCTCGGATATACCGTGCTCACCGCCCACGTATATCTGTACCGTTCTGGGTGTTTTTTTATATAAAGATTGAGCGATTTCTTTGAGCCTTCTGTCGTTGCCCAGAATGATGCTGACGTTTCTGAGATCCTGGATGCTCAGTGTTTCGTCGCCAACGAGGTACTCCAGACCATGTTTTTCGAATCCTTCTTCGAACTCTTGAGAAACGAGTGCGATCAGCAACTGAAGTAAACCTTCTACTTTCCTGTCATACCATATTTCCGTGGCCAGTTCGTATTTCGAGATGATTTCTTTAAGCTCGTTAAGAGTTCTCCCTGAAAGTCTTTCACTCATCAACCTGGAAAGCTCGAAGAGTTCTTCGCTGGAGAGCTGTTGTTCGGTCTTCACGAGCTGGGCCACATGCATGCCCATCTCAGTTATAACCGTTATAAGCACGTACCCGCCCGCAAGAGGTGTGACCACAACCTTGACGATCCTGAGTTCTGTGGTCTGAGGTTTTTGAAATGCCACAACTCCTTTTAGTGCCCGGGCAAGCATTCTGGTAGCTCGTTTGAGTACATTAGAGGCATCAACTATTTTCAAAGCATGAAAGGTGTCTATATTGCTGGAAGTATCAGTTACTTCTTCCTTCAAGTTTCTTATCGAATCTATGTAAAATCGGTATCCCCTGTCAGTTGGTATCCTCCCGGCCGAAGTGTGTGGTTGATAGAGATATCCAAGATACTCGAGTTTTTTCATATCGTTTCTAATAGTAGCACTGCTGTAGTTTATGTTGGAAACATCGAGAACTTTTGCCGAGCTTACAGGGGCTCGGGTTCTGATATACTCTTTAACGATACAGTATAGTACTTTCCTCTGTCTTTCATTCAGTTCGCCGGTATGATGGTGCTTTCTCATACTTAGCACTCCCGCCATGAGATTGCTAATATATGCTACCACAGAAGTCACTGGATTGTCAAGTTCTTCAAATAGAAGTGGGTCTATGGAAGTGTTAGAATCCATCAGGGGGGTTGCTTGTGAAATTATCAGAGATATTGGATTCAATATCACCACTGGTGGTATCCTACTGTTTAAACGGTAGTGATCCCGAGATAGTCAAAGTAACCTCGCACTCTTCCGAGATAGTACCGGGCTCTCTTTTTGTTTGTATCGAAGGGACGCAGTTCGATTCACATCAACTGGCGAAAGAAGCCGTGGAAAAAGGTGCAGTGGCGCTTGTAGTGGAGAAATCGGTTGATGTGAACAAGGTTCCCTTGATCAGAGTTAAGAACTCTCGTAAAGCTGAAGCGATGCTTGCATTCGAATTTGCAGGTAATCCTCATCAAAACCTTTCCGTTATCGGTATCACTGGAACCAATGGGAAGTCAACGGTGGCGAAGTTCCTGCATGATGCTCTAAATGTTCTGGGAAAGAGCACGGCTCTCGCAGGGACCGTTTACTACGTTGTTGGAGATGAAAAGATATCGTTTCCCAAGCACACGACACCTCCACCGAGAGAACTTGCGAATTTAATGAAAATGGCTGTTGAAAAGGGGTTTGAGTATTTCGTGATGGAAGTTTCCTCGCACGCACTGAAACAACACAGAGTGGCTCCTTTGACATTCGATGTCGCCGTTATCACCAACATAACCCGGGATCATCTGGAACTTCACGGGAGTCTGGAAGATTACATATTGACAAAACTGAGTATAGCCAACCATCTTGAGAGCGAAGGAATACTCCTTGCTTCTTCGGACCATGTGGAAATTTCACGGATTCCCCTTGACCGCAATCGTATACTGACCTATGGTAAAGGAAGAGATGCTCAGATAAGGATCAGCAATGTGTCCATAAGCAGTGATGGTTCCAAGTTCTGGCTTGATACTCCTTTTGGTTCACATCCTTTTATGACAAAATTGGTTGGCGAGCACAACGTGTATAACTTGACGGCCGGTGTTGGAGTTCTCTTGACGCTCGGTTTTGGCTTGCAGGAAATAGCGGATCGTGTTCTCGAATTCACAGGTCTTGAGGGTAGATTTCAGTTTTTGCCATCGGTATCCATGTCTCTTGGATTCGATGTTGTTATAGATTTCGCGCACACTCCCGACGCTCTCTACAGGGTTATAAAGACGGCGAGACAGATAACCAAAGGAAGGGTGATCCTCGTATTTGGAGCCGGAGGCCTTGCTGATCCTGGAAAGCGGCCAATAATGGGAAGGGTTGCTTCAAAGTACGCTGATGTTGCGATACTCACTATGGACGATCCCAAAAGCGAGGATCCCGACAAGATTCTCGAAGATGTTATTCAGGGTATGGATAAAGATGCGCCATATCTGGTAATACCTGACAGAAGAGAAGCTATTGAGATGGCTCTAACGGTAGCCAACAAAGGGGATATCGTGTTGATAACCGGACGAGGACACGAGGAATTCATCCCGTTAAAGGATAAAATGATCCCTTTCAAAGATGCCAGGGTCGTTGAAGAGATCGCCAGAAAACTGGGAGGAAAACGATGATCACCTATGAGGAACTGATTGATAGGCTAAAATCATCTGAATCCCACATTGTAGTGGATTCACGACTTGTGAAGGAAGGCAGTATATTCATAGCCTTACCCGGAAGGAAAACAGATGGTCATATGTTTGTTAACGACGCCTTTGCGCGTGGTGCAGAGCTTGCTGTTGTTGAAAAGCCGGGAGACTATTCTGGCCCGGTGTTGGTCGTTGAAAACACCTACCGTTTTCTTCTGGACGCAGGGAAAAAGATTTTCGAGCTCAACAGACCTTTCACGATAGCGATTACGGGTTCCAATGGAAAGACCACAACAAAGGAATTAACAGCGCTATTTTTAGAGTCTGCCGGGTTGAAGGTTTTTAAAACCCACGGGAATTACAACACAGATGTAGGTGTTCCTCTTTCCATTTTGAATCAATATAAGGGCCAGAGATATTCGGTTCTCGAGTTTGGAGTATCTCAACCTGGCGATATGGATAGGCTTTGTAGTATCGTTAAGCCCGATATAGGAGTAGTGCTAAAGGTTGGATCTGCTCATCTTGGTAATTTTCCTTCTTCTGAGGCGCTTCTGAGGGAAAAACTTGGTCTTCTAAAGCACTCTCAACTCAAGGTTGTACATTCTGATCTTATAAAGTACCTGGACGACTTTGATGTGTCTTTTGGACCTCACGGCGATGTGCGCCTGTTGGAACTAAGCTGGCAAAATGGAAAGACACACGCCCGCTTTCGCGTTTTCAGTGAGGATGTATGGATGGAATTACCGGGCATCTGGCACGAAGGCATGCTGGAAAATCTTTCGGCTGCCATATCTGCTGTGAAACTGGCGGGCATCGATCCGAATTTTGAGGTACTTGAGGATTTTACCTTTCCTCCAAGGCGTTTTCAGTTCCATCATGTTAGAGGAATCACGGTGGTGGACGACACCTACAACAGCAGTCTTGAGTCGATAGAGGTGTCTGTAAAATGCTTACAAGAAATGAAAAAAAACGGGCTTTATGCTGTTGTGGGCATTATCCTTGAGCAGGGATGGAACGCTCTGAACGCTCACGGAGAGCTGGGAAAATTGCTTAAAGCTTTCGATGGCGTTCTTGTTTACGGTTCTCAGGAAATGCCAGAGGTCCAGGTGATTGTGCGGAATCTTGGCGAAAAGCTTATAGGAGTGTTTGATTCAAAAGAACGTCTTGTGGCAGAACTTCTTAACGAGTTAAAGACAAACGACATTGTTTATTTCAAAGCCTCGCGTGGTGTAAGACTTGACGAAGTTGTGGATTGCTTCATGGAGGAGCTGAACAAATGATCTGGCACCTTTTCCAATTTTTTTTGACCTTGGTCTTAACGATTCTTCTTTACCCTTTGTTCATTTCGATGTTGAAAAAGCTGAATTTTGGTCAGTACATAAGGGAAGAGGGACCGGATCTCCACGGTTACAAAACCGGAACTCCAACTGCAGGTGGATTGCTTTTTATCTTGATACCTTCACTTGTAATGTTGGGAGATGGTTCAAGAGGTTTGTATACTTCTGAATTGCTCTCCGTGATTATCTTTGGAGCAATAGGGTTTATCGATGATCTGCTGAGTGTAATCAAAAAACACGCCACAGGTCTTAAGGGATATCAGAAGATCATCCTCCAGGTATTGGGTTCCTTTGTGCTCCTCTGGCTTATGAAAAATCCCGTGCTGGAAAGGCAGTACGTTCCAGTATTCGGTGATTTCAACTTCGGGTCCTGGATTTATCCCCTCGCATTTGTAGGGATTGTGGGAGCATCAAACGCCGTTAATCTGACGGATGGGATAGATGGTCTTGCGGGATGGAATTTCGTGATAACCGTTGGAATGATGGAATTTCTGGCTCTCCTGCGCTTCGGGTTGGAGGTGGATTTATATCTTTTGCTCACCTCAGCAGGTGTTTTGGGATTTCTCTGGTATAACTCCAAGCCCGCAAGAGTTTTCATGGGCGACACGGGTTCGCTGGCCCTTGGAGCTCTTCTCGCGGTCTCGGCTATCAGACAGGGGTTGTTGCTGTATCTTGTGTTCATGGGGGCAATCTTTGTCCTGGAAACACTCAGCGTGATCATCCAGGTGACATCCTACAAGCTTCGACGTAAGAGAGTCTTTCTCATGGCGCCTGTGCATCATCATTTCGAGTTGAAAGGATGGAAGGAAGAAACCATTGTCTTTCGCTCGCTGATACTCGCCCTCATGATAGGTGTTCTGGGGATGTCTTTATGAAATGTATTACGATGTTTCTATTTATTATCCTGGCGGTTTTTCTTGGAAGCTGGCAGTTAATATACGTTGATGATTCTCTCGTAGCAACACCTTTGAAGTGGTTGGAAGAGTGGACCAACGTCCCTTTGAAGTTAGAAGGCTTTATCCCGGTGATCGTTTGCGATGACGCGCTTGAGTTTTCGGAATTGACACATTTTCAAGGATGGATAGCAGGAACTCTTGTCAATGGTGTTCCTGTCATTCAAAATAGGCGTTTTCTGGAATCGCGGGGAATGTGGTATCAAGTTCTCGTTCATGAGATCCTGCATTACAAACTCAGAAAGCTGAACCTGGAGCCTTGCATTGAAGAAGGGTTGGTGCTTTTGTGCGAGGAACTGTTTTTCGGTAAACCATCCACGTTGCGCCTTTCTTCGTGGTACAATTTTACAGAATACGGTCTTTGGCAGTCTAAGTGCTTAGAGTATGTAAGAAAGATATTCCGGGAGGGGGAGGAAAGTGTACCGAAAGCTATCTCAGCTCCTTGAAGCTGCAAAGAATGGAGAGCGGAAAAAAATAGTTTTGGTTGGCGCTGAGGATGTAGAGGGTTTAAAGGCGTTGAAGGTAGCACAAAACGAAGGCATTGCAGATGTGATACTAATTGGTGGTGAACAGGCGAGAAGAGAAGCTGAGCAACTTGATATGGAATTTGACTTTGTGGAAGTTTCCAGCGATGTAGAAGCGGCACACATGGGAGCGAAGCTTGTAGGAGAAGGCAAAGCTCACGTTTTGATGAAGGGTCTTGTAAAAACGTCCACGCTTTTGAAAGCTGTTTTAGATCAATCTTACGGATTGAGAAAGGGTGATCTGTTAAGTCATGTGGCTGTTTTAGAGTCACCTGTTCTTGACAGACTCGTGTTGCTGTCTGATGGGGGAATGGTGATTCGTCCCTCACTGGAGCAAAAGGTCGCAATTATAAAGAACGCGGTGGATGTTGCAATGAAGCTTGGCATGGAAAATCCCAGAGTTGCTTGTATAGCCGCCGTGGAAGTTGTAAACCCTGATATGCCTGAAACTGTAGAAGCGGCTGTATTATCTCAGATGAACAAAAGGGGACAGATTAAAGGTTGCGTTGTGGATGGACCTCTTGGCCTTGATAACGCCTTGAGTGAATTTGCTGCGAAAGTGAAACGGGTAGAGGGCGAGGTAGCAGGTAGAGCCGACATATTGATCGTTCCGGATATACACAGTGGAAATTTTCTTGGGAAATCCGTGGTTTATCTGGCAGGGGGAAAGATCGCAGGAGTGGTGGTTGGGGCAAGGGCCCCGATTGTAATAGTCTCCCGGGCCGATACTGCTGAATCGAAGCTTTACTCGATTGCACTGGGGATAGTTCTCAGTTAAAAAACTCAGGAGGTGTTCTTATGGCTAAACTTGCGGTGGTGGCTGTTGGAGGTAACGCGGTTAACAGACCGGGAGAGTCTCCCACGGCGGAGAATATGTTTAAAAACGTCAGAGAAACTGCAAAACATCTGTTAGACATAGCTGAAGAATATGATCTCATAGTCACCCATGGTAATGGCCCTCAGGTTGGTAACCTGCTTGTACAGCAGGATCTGGCTAAAGATGTTATTCCGCCCTTCCCCATCGATGTGAACGATGCACAGACTCAAGGCAGCCTTGGTTACATGATCGTTCAATCGCTTTACAATGCTATGATAGAAAAATACGGAACCACGAAAAAGCCAGTCTGTGCTGTCGTTACTCAGATAGTTGTGGATAAAGATGATCCTGCCTTTAAGAATCCCACTAAACCCGTTGGTCCTTTCTACAGTGAGGCAGAAGCGAAGCGCTTGAGTGAGGAGAAAGGATGGGTCGTGGTGGAGGACGCTGGTCGCGGATGGCGACGCGTTGTGCCTTCACCGAAGCCACTGGATGTGATCGAAAAGCAGGCTATAGAGGATCTTGTCAAAGGTGATGTGATAGTCGTTGCGGCTGGTGGAGGTGGGATTCCGGTCATTCGGAAAGAAGACGGCACACTCGAAGGAATCGAGGCTGTTATAGACAAAGATAGAGCTTCTTCGCTTCTTGCAAGGGTGCTGGATGCGGATCTCTTTATAATACTTACAGCTGTGGAAAAGGTTTATCTGAATTTTGGGAAACCCGATCAAAAAGCGATCGATGTTATGACGGTCGAGGAAGCAGAAAGATATATGAGAGAGGGTCACTTCCACAAAGGAAGCATGTTGCCAAAGGTTGAAGCTGGTGTGGATTATGTGAAGGCAACGGGAAGAGAGTTCATCATAACCAGCCTGGAGAAAGTCCACGAGGCACTGAGGGGTGAGACGGGAACGCGAATCGTTCCCTGATGAAAGGGGTGGATTTTGTGAAAGCAAGGTTTTTGATGGTTTTGTTGTTTTCGATCACGATTGTTACCTTTGCGATTTCATACGATTTGTTAAAGCTTGTTCCTCAGGACAGCTCTTTCGTCTTTCTTTTGAGTGATAACGCTAAAAACTACGATGAGTTGAAGAACGTGCCCCTTTTCTCGACGCTATTGACCGATCTCGGTCTGGAATTGATGGTACAGCAGCAACTCGAAGTGTACAGATACTCCCAAAACATAGATCTGGATAGTTTTTATAAGTTTTTCTCGCGTGACATGGTCCTGTATCTCACAGAAAATGGGGCTGGCCTTCTGGCTGGCCCCTTTGAAGATCCTCAAAAGGTTGCCAACGCACTTTCACAGGTCCTGAAATTGTTCGAAGTGTCAGTATCTCCAATGGTTGTTGAAAACTGCGTTGAAGTTTATTTGAGTGATTCTACCGTAGAAGGAAAAAGAGGTTTCAGCATACCAGAAAACGTGCTGGAAAAGATACCTTCGAACGTGTGGGGAATGTATTACGAAAACAGCGAAGAGCTTATGGAAGCTTATGGCTGGTTCGCTGTTGACGGCAAAACGGTAAAAGGCCAGGGGACATCCAGGATAGAAGATAAAAGCTTAAAGGAAGCCATCGAAAAGACTCCTGGTCTTGTCTCTTTAAAGTCGGAATTGATCTTTCCGGACTTCGCCTTCGTGGCCACGGTGCCCGGAGATGTTCTGGAAACGATCCTGTCGAACTTGTTGACTTCTGATGAAGACACAAACGAAATCGTATATACTGTTCTGGACAATATGGGGAATTACATGATCCTGTCAGGAAATGTTGAATTTGTTATGGAGGAAGAACAGCAAAACATTGTTATGTGGCGACTGATAAGATTGAATACAAGGCTTGAAAAATCTGAATTTGAAAAGCTCATGAAAGAAAATGGATATCATTTCGAAAATGGAGAATGGGTTTCACTCATAGAAGGCCAAACTTTGCGTTTTGCTTTTGATGAGAAGCGTTCAGAGATTCTGATGAGTCTGGAGCCGCTGGATGCTGTTAGAGACAATCTCAAAAAAACTGGCATTCCCATTTCAGATGTTATGAACCGATTCTCGATCCCTGATAGCTACAGAGGTCTGGCTTTTGTGGATACAGGAGGATTGCTCGAGAAGTTCATTGGGATGGGGGTGGATTCGTATTTTACGTTGACGGTCCATCAGGATGGGGACACGATAGTGAGCGAGTTCACGCTACAATGAGGAGGTGTTGAGGATGTCGAAGAAGTACGTATACTTCTTTGCCAACGGTAAAGCAGATGGTAACGCTAAAATGAAAGACATACTCGGTGGAAAGGGCGCCAACCTTGCAGAGATGACGAACATAGGTGTGCCGGTACCTCCCGGTTTTACCATCTCTGCTGAAGTGTGTGATTACTACTACAAGCACGGCAGGACTTACCCTGAGGGTCTCAAGGAAGAAGTGGAACAGGCGGTTCGGCGTCTTGAAGAGGTGACGGGAAAGAAATTTGGAGATCCGAGCAATCCGCTCCTCGTGTCTGTCCGCTCCGGTGCGGCCATTTCAATGCCTGGAATGATGGACACGATCCTTAATCTCGGTTTGAACGATGTTACCGTTGAAGGTCTGGCAAAAGCAACGGATAATCCAAGATTTGCTTACGATGCTTACAGAAGGTTCATCCAGATGTTTGGAGATGTAGTTTTGAAGATCCCGCATGAGGAATTCGAGAAAGTGCTTGAAGAGCAGAAGCATAGGAAAGGCGTTAAGCTCGACACAGAGCTCGATGTTGATGATCTCAAAGAGGTTGTTTCAAAGTACAAGGAGATTTATAAGAAGTACGGGAAAGAATTTCCTCAGGACCCATGGGATCAGTTGTGGAAGGCTATAGATGCGGTCTTTGGAAGCTGGATGAACGAGCGTGCGATCAAATACAGAGAGATTCACGGTATAAAAGAAGGCGAGCTTCTCGGAACTGCTGTGAACGTGGTGGCCATGGTTTTCGGTAACATGGGTGAGGACAGCGGTACTGGTGTTGCTTTCACCAGAAATCCTTCAACGGGAGAGAAAAAGTACTATGGAGAATTCCTTCCGAACGCTCAGGGAGAGGATGTTGTTGCCGGTATCAGAACTCCCCTTCCTTTGAGTGAACTGGAAAAAAGGATGCCGGAAGTTTATAAGCAACTCGTTCAGGTCTTTGAGACCCTGGAAAAACACTATAAGGACATGCAGGATGTGGAGTTCACAATCGAAAAGGGAAAGCTCTTCCTTCTTCAAACAAGAACGGGAAAGCGGACGGCGCAGGCTGCTGTCAGAATAGCGGTTGACATGCATAACGAAGGTATCATAACGAAGGAAGAGGCGGTAATGCGCGTCACACCCGAACAGGTTGAGCAGCTCCTCCATCCCACTTTCGATCCGGAAGAACGCGCAAAGGCTAAGGTTATAGCCAAAGGCCTTCCCGCATCTCCAGGTGCCGCGACGGGAAGGGTTTTCTTCGATTCCAAAGAAGCAGAGCAAGCCGCCAGCGAAGGGCCTGTACTTCTTGTAAGACCTGAAACCTCTCCCGAGGATATAGGCGGTATGGCAGCAGCGCAGGGTATCCTTACGGCCCGCGGTGGTATGACCTCTCATGCGGCTGTGGTGGCAAGAGGTATGGGTAAACCGTGTGTTGTAGGCTGTGAAGAGATAACAATCGTTGGAGAAAGCTTCAAAGTGGGAGACGTTGTGGTAAACAAAGGAGACTGGATTTCTATCGATGGTTCTACAGGGGAAGTCATGCTCGGGAAGGTTCCCACGAAAGTTCCAAAAGGGCTTGAAGGGCCTATCGCTACGCTGCTCGAATGGGCCGATGAAATTCGAAAACTTGGTGTGAGGGCAAATGCCGATATTCCAAGAGACGCTGAAGTCGCGCGGAACTTTGGTGCAGAGGGTATAGGATTGTGTCGAACGGAGCACATGTTCTTCGAGAAAGAAAGGATTCCCATTGTTCGGAGAATGATCGTTGCCAAGACCAAGGAACAAAGGCAAGCAGCCCTTGATCAGCTCCTTCCCATGCAGAAAGAAGACTTTAAGGGCTTGTTCCGTGTGATGAAGGGCTTCCCTGTGACCATAAGACTCCTTGATCCTCCTCTTCACGAATTTCTACCGCAGGAAGAATGGCAGCTCGAAGAAGTGGCAAAGCAGATGGGTATTGAACTTGAAGAGCTGAAAACAATAGTTGAAGAGCTCAAGGAGTTCAACCCCATGCTTGGACACAGGGGTTGCCGCCTTGCTATAACTTATCCAGAGATCGCTGTGATGCAAACCAGGGCGATAATGGAAGCGGCCATTGAGTTGAAAAAAGAGGAGGGCATTGAGGTCATACCCGAGATCATGATACCGCTTGTGGGACATGTTAACGAGATCAAGTATCTGAAGAAATTCATCAATGAAACAATAGAAAAGCTCTTTGAAGAACATGGTATGCGTCTTGACTACAAAGTCGGAACGATGATAGAAGTCCCGAGAGCCGCGGTTACCGCCGACGAGATAGCTCAGGAGGCGGAGTTCTTCTCCTTTGGAACTAACGATCTTACACAAATGACCTTCGGATTCAGTCGTGACGATGCTGGAAAGTTTTTGAAAGAGTATATCGACAAGAAGATTTTAGAAGTGGATCCCTTCAGGGTTCTTGATAGAACCGGAGTAGGACAACTCGTGGAAATGGGAACCAAGAAGGGAAGATCTATCAGACCTGATCTCAAAGTTGGGATCTGTGGTGAACATGGTGGTGAACCTTCATCCATCGAGTTCTGTCACATCGTAGGTCTGGATTACGTGAGCTGTTCGCCATATCGTGTGCCTGTGGCGAGGCTGGCGGCGGCCCAGGCTGCGGTGAAACACGGATAATTGAAATCTTTGAAAAAGCCCGGCCATGCGGAGGCCGGGCTTTTTATTTTTTAGTGTCATCACTTAATTGAGTCGAGAAATGCGATTTCATCTGTTGTAAGCTTAATTTCACAGGCTTGAAGGTTTTCCATAAGATGATTTTCGCTGGACGCTTTGGGGATAGCCACCACCCTTTCTTTGGAAAGCAACCATGCAAGCATGATTTGATATATCGTTGCGTTGTGATTTTTTGCGATATTTTCGAGTATTCTCTTTGCATGAGAATCCAGAACGTCACGGTTAAGGGGCGAGTAAGCCGTTAAGGTTATCCCTTTTTCCTGGCAGAAACTCAAAAGCCCGGTTTTTTCAGGTGTCCTGTCTAAAATGTTGTATCTTACCTGGTTACAGACAATAGGAACCGATGATAAGGAAATAGCCTTTTCAAGGAGACTCCGATCGAAATTTGAAACACCTATGTATTTAACCATGCCTTGATCGACGGCCCTTGCCATGGCTCTCAGAGTCTCTTCGAGGGGGATGTCGGGGTTTGGCCAGTGTATGAGATAAAGGTCAAGATAGTCTACATCAAGTCTTTTTAGGCTGGCATTTAGAGACTTCAACAAATCGGCTTCACGTAAATGGGTTGGCCACACTTTTGAAACTATAAAAAGTTCCTCACGAGGAATTCCTTCTTCTCTGATCGCTCTGCCTACAAGTTCTTCAGTATGGCCGTTGCCGTAGTATTCAGCTGTGTCGATATGGCGATATCCAATGCTCAAAGCTTTTTTCAGGACTTCAACATACGTTTCGTCTCTTGAATGATCCGCGGTTTCAAAGCCACCGATTCCCCAGGTTCCAAGTCCAATAGCTGGAATCATCCTTCCTGTATTTCCCAGTTCTTTTTCTAACATGAGATCACCTCCTTTTATACCGAGTATAACATTAACACGCGATGCTTTCCATACGGTGCTTTCTTTGGCTTTACATTACAAACGATCGTTACCAGAGGAAAGAGTGAGAATCGAAACGGTCGCGCTCCCTTGGCTGTCGTGTACTTTTTTCTTCCTTCGCATTAAAAAGCACTCTACGCAAAGAAAAAAGATGTGTTCCAGCATGAAGTTTTCGCAGTTACGCTCCGCTTATCTCCTCGCAAGCACTCACAAACGATCGCTTCCAGAAAGATTCAACATCCTGTTTCAGCTTTCCGCTCGCCACATCCGTATGGCTCGACGATCGTTTGTATGAGTGCTTGCTTCGGCGCTACGCAAGACTGCGAAAACTTCACGCTGGAACAAAAGAAAAGAGGAGGCAGAAAAAACATCTTTGCTTTCCGTCACATCCTGTGA
>DPRG01000066.1 GCA_003538775.1 Thermotogae bacterium | reverse complement strand
AGCGCGAGCGAGGGTGAACGCCGAGCGCAACTTAGAAACCGAGATGTGTGATATATTCCTTCCTTCTATGTAGACGCGGGCGACCGAGATAGCGACTCTGACCCGGCTCGTCGCGTGTCCTATCTCCTCTTACTTCTTTCTGGAAGCGGCCGGTTGTGAGTGTTTGCGAGGAGATAAACGGAGCGCAACTGTAAAAGCTCTATGCTGGAACATTCACTCCTATGCTGAGTACAGCGTAGAAACCGAAATGTATGATATTTCCTTCTTTTCGAGTACATTCTCCATTTTTTGACCTGTACGATCACGCCGGTTATAATTGAACATCGTTCATGTGGTTGAAAAGTGGTGAATGACATTCTGAGGAGGCGGTAACGTGAATAAGGGGTATCTCAAAGGATTGTTCTTTTTAATTCTGTTGTTAGGTGTCTTTTTTCTGGTGGTGGGTTGTGTTGCGCCGCTTGCTAACAGGCCACCTGAAAAGCCGAATAATCCGTTTCCTTATAATGGAGAAGTTGATGTGAGCATAACTCCAACGCTTTCCTGGAATTGTGGGGATCCTGACGGTGACGAACTGACATTCGATATCCACTTTGGAACCAGTACGGCATTACTACCATTAAAAGAAAGCAGCTATACGGGTACAAGTTATCAGCCCGGCACGCTGGAACCGAACACTACATACTACTGGCAGATAGTGGCGAGAGACGGGAAGGGCGAGATAACTAAAGGAGATGTATGGAGCTTCACTACAGTTGTTCCGTCAAGTACCTGGGAGAGAACATATGGTGGTAACAATGATGATGAAGCTCTTTCAATCCAGCAGACGGTGGACGGTGGATACATCGTTGCCGGTTATACTAAATCATCTGATGCTGGGATTGACGATTTTTACGTGATAAAGCTTGATCCTTATGGAGCCAGAGTGTGGGAGAAAATGTATGGTGGGAGTGATTCCGAAAGGGCTTATTCAGTAAGGCAGACAGCGGATGGGGGGTACATTGTCGCCGGTTATACGAAATCGTTCGGAGTCGGGGAAGCCGATGTTTACATAGTAAAGTTAAACAATAGTGGAGAGAAGCTGTGGAACAAAACTTATGGTGGTAGCTATAACGATGAAGCATATTCAATTCAACAGACTGCGGACGAAGGATACATCGTTGCGGGTTTTAAGTGTTCATCATCCGATATTGAATCGGCCGATGTTTACATATTAAAGCTGGACAGCGACGGGAACAAAGTATGGGAAAAGACTTTTGGTGGCGACAAAGAAGATATAGCACGTTCGGTTCAACAGACGGAGGATGGAGGATACATCGTCGCTGGATGGACGAACTCATCTGGTAATGGGGAGTACGATGTTTACATATTAAAGCTGGACAGCGACGGGAACAAAGTATGGGAAAAGACTTTTGGTGGCAGTGAATCCGATTGGGCATATTCTATCCAGCAGACGGTGGACGGGGGATACATCGTTGTCGGTTATACATACACGTTCGGTACAGTATGGTACGATGTTTACGTTTTAAAGCTGAACAGTGAAGGAAACATTGTGTGGGAACAGACCTTCGGTGATAGTGACTATGAATATGCCCATTCGGTTAAACAAACGGCCGATGGAGGATACATCCTCGCTGGTTATGTCTTTTACCCTCCCATTAAATCGGATGTTTACATCTTAAAACTTGGCAGTGATGGAAATAAAGAATGGGAGAAGACTTATAGTGGGAGGGAAGGGAGTAACGGCGGAATTGCTTATTCAATCCAGCAGACGGTGGACGGGGGATACGTTGTTGCTGGAGCCTGTGAGTATCCTTCTGGTTCGGGAGGAAATGAAGTTTACATTCTGAAACTAAACGATGAAGGTGGCCTGTGATTTTAATTGATTAGAACAGTAAGAGACGACAACATGCAATGATTGAGCTGTGTAATCACAGGATGGTCTTGTAAATTCTGATAAGTAAAAATGCCTTGTACTAAGCGACGAAACCAACTTAGTACACTTGAAAATTCACAACATGGTTTTTCATCATTATTAAGGCGTTTTCTTAATACATTGACTTCTTAATAAGTTCAGTTTTTTCTTATCTCGTACAGCAAGGCCGGTTTGTACCTCTCTATGGCTTTGCTCACAAACACCGCAAGCAAGGCCTTTATCATGTCTATCCAGAAAAACGGAAGGACTCCCAGCTGGAATGCTCTTTCCAATCCGCCGACGTAGCGCGATAGTAGTAACCATCCTGAAAGATATATCGGAATGAGGCCAAGCAAAGTAGATAAAAAACTCAGTAACGTGGAATACTGGCTTCTTTTTTGCAAGATGGCGATGAGAAAAGCAGCTACAGGGAACGCCATCAAATAGCCGCCAGTGGGACCGAAAAGGATCGAAGCGCCTGACCGAAATCCAGCATATACAGGCAGGCCGATCAATCCCATGATCACATAAACAAGCTGGCTGAGGAGGGCTTCCCTCGGAGTTAGCAGTAGTCCGGCAAGCATCACTGCCATCACCTGAAAGGTGATGGGAACCGGGCCGATATCCACTCTGAGCTGGGCGAGTATCGCCGTAATCGCCGAAAATAGCGCTATTCTTGTGATTTCCTTTGCCTTCATACGATCTTACCTCCTATCACCGATAGGGTTTTCCACGATAGATAAGCGTTGGCGATGGCAGAAATTTCGCCTATTATGAGGAGCAGTGGAAGATAAGCTGCGGGAGCCATGCTTTTAACGAACAGGGAGGCAGTTAAGACCTGCACGATGTTGTTCGCAGTCGCACCCGCGACGCTGATACCGACGATGGAGAATCTTCCAGACACCTTTCGAAAGGAACCCATCGTGAGCACTGCGCATAGACCACCACTAAGCCCCATAACAAACTGTGGCGAGAGGAAACTACCAGTTATCATCGACCCGATGAAGCTTTTGACTGTCAAGACAATGAGAGCGTTCGAAATACCTCCGTTCAAAAGCACGGTAAGCACAGGGTAGTTGGAAAGCCCCCATCTTCCCACAGGTAGTGGGAAAGGAACCATACGTTCAACAACGTATATGGATGTCCCAAGCGCAGAAAAGATGGCGAGTTTTACCAGGTTACTATATCTATCTCTTTGGATTTTTCCTTTCCCTCCACTTTTACCACAATTCTATTTGGTACGCAGACTATAATGCCGCCGCTTCCCACCCATCCCGTGCGTTCGCAGATTTTAAGGGGACAATCAGAGTCCACAAGCCTCACTCTGCGTTTTTCACCGTCTACGACGAGTGTGGACATGTATTTTCCACCACTTTCGATTCTCCACACCGAATCCTTTTCGAGCGGCTGTTCGTAGACGAGCCTTCCGTTTATATATACCCTGACGTAACTGTTATCAGCCACTTTAGGAAGACTTAAGCTTATAAACGCAACGACAAGAGGTATGGAAAGGAAAAGCACGTCAAGCCGGTTGAATAGGGTAAGCTCATTCTTTTTCATAGGCACTGAAACCTCTGGTTTTGAAAGTGTTGCCTTCAGCGTCTATTATCATCGCCTGAGCGCCTATTCCCACAAATCCTTCCACTATTTTGTGCCATCCCAGAACGAATGCGGCGGTAGCCAGCGCATCGGCGTCCACCAGCTTTTCAGCTATAACGGTAGCGCTTATAGCTTTGCGGGCAGGATATCCCGTTTGTGGATCTAAAATGTGGTGATAGCGAATC
This sequence comes from Thermotogae bacterium, assembly GCA_003538775.1. Taxonomy (GTDB): domain Bacteria; phylum Thermotogota; class Thermotogae; order UBA12178; family UBA12178; genus UBA12178. The sequence goes on along the minus strand of DPRG01000066.1, from coordinate 16,806 downwards.
CCTTCTACTTCGAAGTATCTCTCGTAGTCGCCGGATGTCGCGATAGCTCCTTCGGAAAGATACACGACGCCAACGATATCCTGAGGTCCTCCACGCGGATCACGTATTCCGATCTTCCAGGGATACTGTCCAAACTTTGGCCCTATTATTGCGATATCCCCTCCAGCGTCTACGAAGCCCGTGGCGTTTTCATCCATTCGCTTTGCGATTCTCACGGCCTGATCGACTGCGTACCCTTTGGCTATCCCTCCAAGGTCAAGCCAGACACCATTTTCAAGGAGCACTTCTTTGACGTTCACTTTTACATTCCTGTAACCTGAGGCTTTCAGAGCTTCCTGGATTTCTTCGGGTTTAGGGAGCTTTTTTTCAGTGTCTGGAGAGTCGAAGCCCCAAAGTTTTATGAGTCTTCCAAGTGCAGGGTCAAAGGCTCCGGCAGTAAGCTTTGAATAGTAAAGAGATTTGGAAATGAGAAAAGCGGTTTCTTCATCTACCGTCATCGCTTTGCTTGAATGGTTGAGTTTGAAAATAACGGAGCTACCGTTGTGATACGGGTGAAACTTCGATTCTATTCTCTTCATCTCCTGAATCATCGCGTCTATTATCGTTTCGGGATCTTGTTTTTCACTTGCAACGACCACTCTAACGAGTGTCCCGAAGATGAAATCGTCACGTTCCACATAAGCCGTGGAGCCACGTGAGGTGTTCCTCCACAAAACAATCCCGAGAAACACGAAGATTACTGAAAGGAAGATCAGAGACTGAATAACTATTCTGTTTTTCAGTACATCTTTGCGATCTGCCTTCCGCACTTACTGCACCGCCCGTCTTCGGTCATTCCCACTTTCGTTACTTTGTATCCCTGTCGTTGAATCACCATACTGCCACAATCCGGGCAGACAGTGCTTTCGTATTCTGGATCCCAGACATTTCCAAGATAGACGAAATTCAGATACTTCTTCGCAATTGAGTACAGCTTTTTCAACTCTTCAACAGGAGTTGGTGGTATATCGTACTTGTAGGCCGGGTGATAGCGGCTGAGATGTAAGGGAATGTCTTTGTCAAGGGAAGCAATCCATTCAAATTCAGCCTCCAGCTCTTCTATGCGATCGTTTTTGGTGGGTATGATGAGTGTTGTCACTTCAACATGGACGTGTCTTTTGAGTGCCTTTTCTATGGTTTTCATAACGACCTCGCGGCGTCCTCCAATCTCTCTGTAAAAGTCGTCGTTGAATCCTTTAAGGTCGATGTTCATCGCATGGATAGATTGAAGGAGAAGGTCCAGAGGTTCTTCGCTGACGTATCCGTTGGTCACGACAACGTTGTAAAGCCCCTCTCTTGCGGCAAGCCTCGATGTGTCGAGCATGAACTCAAACCACACCATTGGTTCGTTGTAGGTGTATGCGATACCTCCTGAACCGTTGGCTATAGCCATTTCAACTATCTGTTCGGGATTGGCGAGCTTTACCGGAGGCTTCGCCTGAGAGATCTCCCAGTTCTGGCAGTACTGGCATTTGAAATTGCAGCCCCAGCTTCCTAATGAGAAGATCATCTCACCACAGTGGAAGTGAAAGATGGGCTTTTTTTCGATTGGATCCATTGCAATGCTGGTAAGCTGGCCATAGTTCAGAGAATAGAGCATACCCTTCACGTTTTTCCGGGTTTTACAAATACCAACCTGTCCTTCTTTCATCACGCAGTTGTGAGGACAGAGCTTACACTGAACAGAGCCATCATCACGTTCTTCGTAAAAAACAGCTGGTTTCACGTTACCACCCTCTAATCAGTGGTATCTTTCTACCTTGAAGCGATATATCTTCGAGATTTCCTCAGGACGTATCCCCGCTTTCAAAGAGGCAATTCTTATCTGCTCCTCTACGGTGTCTACGCCAGGAAGATCGGGTAAGAGAACCCCACGCCTGTAACCGCTCGCTACCACGATTCCGTACACTTTTGGATCGAGCTCGTCAAGGCTGCTGACCTGCTCCAGGTCCCCCAACACATCCACGCTCACTTCGAGTTCTTCGAGTTCCCCGGGAGCAACGGGTGGGAAACGAGGATCTCTCGTTGCGGCCGAGATCGCGTTCTCGCGAATTTCCATAGCGAGATTTTTCTGCGTGGGAAGTATGGTACCAATACATCCCCGCAGGCTTCCATCGAGCTTATGAATGGAAACGAAACACCCTGCTCTCCTCTCGAAGAGCTCCTGAGGTAAAGACGAATCTTCGAGATCGGGATATGGAGCTTTGCCTGTTTTCACATATTCTTCTATTACACGTGCAGCCCAGCAGGCATAAGGGTGAGAACACTTCATCTTTTTCACCCGAAGAAAATCTCTGCGAGTTTGTAATATTCGTATGGAACGAGTTTCTTGGTTGCGATCCCGTATTCGATTGGAACCGATATGATCTCGTTGCCTCTCAGTGCAACCATCCTGCCAAAGTCTCCTTCCAGGACAAGCTCCATTGCTTTTACGCCGTATCGTGTTCCAAGGATTCTGTCAAATGCTGTGGGAGTACCGCCCCTGAGAAGATGTCCCAGTACCACCGATCGTGTGTCGTAACCTGTCCTTTGTTTAATTACCTCTGCCAGGTAATGGGCTATGCCTCCAAGACGAATGTGACCGAAGGCGTCGACTTCGGATTTATCTGCTACCACGTCTTCGAGCTCTGTGGGTTTGAATCCCTCAGCAACTGCTACCACAGCATAATGTTTGCTTTCCATTCTTTTTTTGAGTATTCGTTCAATCTCTCCCAGAGTCAGAGGATATTCGGGTATGAGAATAAGGTGTGCTCCAGCTGCGAGTCCAGCTTCGAGTGTGATCCAGCCGGCTTCTCTTCCCATGAGTTCGACAAATATGATCCTGCGGTGAGATTTCGCTGTGGAATGGAGCCTGTCTATCGCATCCGCCCCAACGTTAACCGCGGTGTGAAATCCAAATGTGTAATCCGTGTTTGAAACGTCGTTATCTATGGTTTTTGGTACACCAACTACGTTGAGTTTCATCGCGGAATAGAATGCCGCAACGCTCAGGGTATCGTCGCCACCTATGGCGATCAGCGCATCGAGGTTGAGCTTTTCATAAGTCTCTATAACCTTTTTCTTGGTTTCTTCGCTTTTAAGTGGATTGGTCCTGCTCGTGCCGAGAATGGTACCTCCAAGGATATGGATACCTTCCACATCGTCATCGGTCAGAAATGTGTATTCCTCTGTTAAAAGTCCCTTCCATCCGTACATAAATCCGAGTATTTCAACATCTTTAGGGGCTCTTTTGACTATACCTCTTATAACTGCGTTAAGCCCTGGACAGTCTCCACCGCCCGTAAGAATGCCTATCCTCATTGAGAAACACCTCCAGTTCTCGTGATTGAAAAGAAAAGTTTTTACAATTATACCGCATTTTCTGACACCTTCACTTTGTGCTGAGATTGTCACCTTTTTGAGCACGCATAGTTTGTGGTAGAATAAATCTGGTGCCACGGCAGGCGGGGGGCTGGCGGTCCCCTGTATCCGAAACCCGCCATACGCGGAGCCGAAGGCCACCATGAGGCCCACAAGGTCAGTGTTAGGAGCGTTACGCGGTGTTGAAGGCTGGGTCCCACGCAGCGACCACCCATGAACCTGGTCAGGCCCGGAAGGGAGCAGCCATAAGTGGGAATGGTCGGGTGCCGTGGGGTAGCCCGGCTGGAGCCAAACGGACGCCACCGCACTGGTCTTGTGTGGTCGAAGGTGGTGCCGTGGCACCATCCGAATGCAATCGGGGGATGTTCTGGTGATTGTGAAGATTCGAATATTTCTGTTGTTGTTTCTCTTTGCCATTTCGATGGGTTTCCCTTTTTCAGCCGGCCTTAGTCTGTCGAACTTTGATGGCCTAGAAGTAACAGTCGATACGGGAGAAGTCGAGCTTGGCCTTGGTTATCCTTCGTTCAAGCTGGACGTGGACGTAGATGTTCTGGATATATACAGCTTCGAATTTGTTGGAGCTGTTAATCTGCAATCTCCAGCTACTGATGCGTATTCGGTTCTCTCGTTCGGCGGTGATTTTGGCTGGATTGAATCCGGAGTGGGTGCTGGAGTTGAGCTGATAGAACCGGAAGTGATCGCTACGGATCTGACGGAGGAAGGAAGGTTCTTTCTACGGGGTATTCTCGTGTTTAAACTTGGACATGTAAGATTTGGTTTGACCTGGGATCGATACATATACAGTATGATACGAACTGTGGATGGATACGTTTTCAACTATTTCAAAGTGAACAGGACACCCCTTTCAGACAACAGGGTGACTTTTATGATCTCGCTTGAATTTCCTTTTGACAGGGGATTGCTGGAATTGGGTATGGGATACACATTCGATGCTGGATGGATTAGGAGTCTGGACCAAATGGTTTACGACATCAACGATTTTTTGATTTCTTTGAGGATTTCCCGCCGTTTTTGAATTTCAAAACACTGAGGATGGTAGCTTGTGATCCTTGAATTATCATTTGAGAAGGGAAGTAGCGTTTTTGAATCAGGGACAAAGGTTGAAGATTTTCTTTTCGTAATAGAGGGACGTTTGCGCTACTCTGAAAGGATTTTTACGGAAGGGAATTTTTTCCTTCCCATAGAAGTGGTTCTCGGGCTTCCCTTGAAGGATAGCGTTGTTGCAGAGATCGATTCTAATTGTCTTTTGTTTGATGTCGAGGACCTCGGGGATTTTTCAGAGCGGCATCCGAATCTTTACGAGCAGCTTGTCAGAAGTTTTCTCGATGTGTGGATGAAGATGCTCAGGGTTCATGAGCGTTCGTTGAGCAAGCTCGCAACTGATGCCTTTTCGTTTTTTGAGCGCAGTGGGAAGCCTTCCGATGTACTTAGAAGCGCTCAGCTGGTACTGGAATTGGTGAAAGATCCTTTTGTGGTGAACCAGGCATTGGCCGTGATACAAAAGATGTTTGAGGGTTTCACACCTGAGCATCTTAAACAGCTTCCTGAAGATGAAGAAGTAGCTTATGTAATGACGCTGACATCGCTTGAGGCGAATGACAATCCACTGGACTGGATGTTTGATGTCTTATCCTTCTGTGAAAAATTTAAAGAATCCAGTCGATCGCCCGAGCTTTTGAGTACATTGCTGGAGAAACTCCAGATGATCGGTGATCGTTCAGCAGCAGAAACTGTGGTGAGTGTTTTGATATTGCGATACCCGGAGTCCGAAGGGACACCGCGTGCTTTGATGAGTTACGCGCGTTTTTTGAAGAATCAAGGTGTTTCTGCGTGGCAGGACGAAATGTTGAGAATTCTGACCAGTTTTCCTGATTCTAAAGAGGCGATCGAGGCTGAGAGAGTATTAAAGGAGACCTTGATGAATGCGTAGAGAGCGCTTTCATTCAGGGGAGATAATAAAAATACAGACGGAGCCGCTTGGTGGTATATCAGTTCAGCTGAACGGGATAAGTATCGCAACCATTCTTTCGGCTGATAAACGAGAGATACATTATACTGTATTTCCGAATGGATTCGTGGGACTTGAGGCGATTTTAACTGAGCGTGCTTTATTCACATATGAGGCGTTGACGGATGTTGATCTTCTATCTTTTTCGATCGAGGAGTTCAAGAGCTTTTTGAAGAGAGAGAGCAAGATCTTCATAAACCTTCAACGTTTTGTTCGATCGACTTTTTCTGAGCACAGGCTCCGTCGCGTGGATGATAAGGATAATCTTGTTAAATTCCTCTGGATCAGAGCGAAACGTTATGGAATCACCCTGAGTGTGTACGACCTTGAGAGGTTTCTCGGCGGTCCTGTGAATGAAGAGTTTTTGTCTCGCTTTTCTCTATTCGTGAATGAGGAGGGCATCCTTGTGGAAAAGTCAAAGCCTGAAGGCGAGACGCATGAGGAGGAAGGAGGAGGCGGAACAGGTGATGTGGATAGTGATCTCTGATACACATGATAGACTTGAAAAAGTAGAGAAGGCGCTTGATCTGGCTTTGAAAAGAGAGGTCAATCGCATCTTTCACTGTGGTGATATCGTTTCTCCGTTTGTGATTCCTTTGCTTGAGAAAAGTGGGATAGAATATGTGGGTGTTTTCGGTAACAACGACGGAGATCGTTTGCTGCTGACAAAACGCTCGTCCGGAAAGTTTTCGCCGTATCCCGCTGAGTTTGAAGTCGATGGAAAAAAAGTACTAATTATGCACGAGCCGGTGCTTCTGGATGCAGCTGTTGAGAGCGGACGATACGATTTTGTGTTTTACGGACACACTCATGAATTGGTTGTGGAAGAAAAGTCAGGAGCGTTTGTAGTTAACCCCGGAGAAGCGTGTGGCTACCTAACGGGAAAGGCAACATGTGTTTTGCTGGATCCGAAGGAGAAAAAGTGGGAAATACTGGAGCTGTGAGGAGGGATATCTGTGGAGGTTACAACACTGGAAAAGGACAGGAATTACGAAAAGGTCAGACTGGTCTTTTCACGAGAGGAGATCGAACGCACGGAGGACAAATTAGCCAGAGAACTCAATAAAGAGATAGAGTTACCCGGTTTCAGAAAAGGAAAGGTTCCCAAATCAGTGTTGAAGATGCGTTTTCCAAAGTATTTTGAAGAAAATATAGTGGATGAACTTATAGACGAATGGATCAGGAAGCAGGATCGAGAACTTATACTCGATCCCGTCAAACTTTCAGAGGAAAAAGGCGAGGAGAGCATCGTTGTTGAGCTGGAACTTCACTGGGAGCCTGAGGTCGAGCTTGCGGATGTAGAGGAACTGGTAGTGGAAATTCCCAGCAAGTCATCGGTTGTGGAAGAAGTGGTGAGAAGAAATCTGGAGGCTTTGAGAAAGGAAAGGGCTACTCTTGAACCGAAAAGTGAATCGGCTGAAAGTGACGATGTGGTCCTTTTGAAGTACAAAATTGTTGACGAGCAATCTGGAGAGGTTGTGAAAGACGAAGAGACAACGGAAGTCGAGGTAGGAGCTCTCAAATGGTTGGAAAAAGAGCTTCTTGGCAAAAAAGAGGGTGACCTGATTGAAGCCAGCGTTTCTGAAGGAGAGAAAGAAGCGAGATACAGGCTTCAGGGGGTAGTGGAACGCGTTTATAGAAAGATTCTCCCCGAGCTTGATGACGAGCTCGCTTCTTCTGTGGACGAAAAGTTCAAGACTCTTGAAGATTTGAAGGCTGAAATACGAAAAAGAGGAGAAAAGGAATACGAAGATTTTCGAGTTGATACTTTGCCCACTCTTGCACTTGCTAAACTGATAGAATCATCGAATATCGTCGTTTCAGACCGCTCCCTTGATGCTCTTGTTGATAAGTCCATAAAGCGCTTGAAAGAGGAAGGCGAATACGAGAAATTACTCGAAGAGGCCGGTTCAGAAGAGGCTTTTAGGGAGGATTTAAGGGAGAAGGTCATTGAAAGTTTGAAGGACCGTTTCGTGCCTCTGGCCTATGGAAAGAAGCACGGGATTTCTGTGACAACGGAGGAGATCGAAGAGTACGTTGAGAAAATGGCACCACTTTGGAGGTTGACACCCCAGCAAGCGAGAGCCGCAGTCTTTTCTGACAAAGAACTCTTCTGGAAAGTAGTTGAACATCTTTACGAACACAAGATAGGCGATCATCTCGCGGGTAAAGTAAAGATAGAAGAAACCGAATTTGGCGAAGAAGATTCGGAGACCGAAGAAAAAGGAGAAAGTGTTTCAAACGAGGAGGCGAATGGGTAAGTTTTGACGGAACTGCTCTCTCTTGCCTTTAAAGCCCTTTCGATGAAACGATGGAACAACAGGCCTGTGCTGGAAGTGGCCACCGAAGCAAGTAATGTTTTGTTTTCGCTTATTGCCAGGCTGATCCTCGAAGGGCGTTTGCGGGCGGAACTTTTGAATTCTATGGAGTTCATATTGCTCAGAGTCTTACCTAAATGTGTGCTGTCGGATATTTCGTACGACACCAAAGAACTCATACTTAAGGAAGACCCTGAAAAGTGGAAAGAAGTTTACGAGTCCGCGGTGAGAGAAGTACTGAATATATCTCCCAAGCCTTTCAGAAACAAATTGAGCATTTTGCTGGATGATGAGGGAGAGATGAACGAACTCAACGCGATCGCGAGTCTTGCAGCCGCAGAGGTAGAGGCACGGACGAACTTTCTTTTCTTCCCTGATTACTACATTGAGGTGAAGGAGACCATAGAGCGTTTGAAGCAGCGTTTGTTGAAACCTCAAATAAGGGGATTGTACAACACAACAGTAGAAGTTCTCATGTTGCTCAGGCCAATGGTTTACGCTCAGCGCTGGAATATGCATTACAGGCATTTGAAAACCACCGTCGCGGATCATTCTTTTTTCGTGGTTTTCACCGCTTATCTGATAGCTGTCTGGAGAAATCTCGATGAATTAAATGTGCTCGATGTTCTTGTGCGCTCGATGTTTCACGACGTGCCGGAAGCCTTCACCGGGGACATAATATCTCCAACAAAACGCAGAGTAGAAGGCTTTGAAAGAATTGTGGAACGGGTAGAGCGGAGAGTGGTCAGTGAGAAGCTTTTACCACTCCTTCCAGAAGGATTGAAAGATCCAGTAACAGAAGCGTCTTTGAATCCCTTTGATGGCCTGAATGGAAAGATCGTTAGAGCGGCAGACCTCATAGGAAGTATAGTGGAGTGCACGTTCGAACTTGAGACGGGTAATATGCAAAGAGTATTTTCCATTGCTAAAGAACATTTAGTGGAGGAATTGAAGTCACTCGGTATCGAAGAGGCGACGATCGTTTTGAATAATCTGGACAGTTTGCTTGGGAGGTGATACTTTTGGCCGAAAACGGAAACAACAAAGACGAAATAAAAGGCGTGGAAATCGACATCAACAAGCTTCAGGAAATGTCGCTCAAGGAGCTATACGCCCTGGCGAGAGACTACGGTATTTCCAACTACTCCACTATGCGTAAAAAAGAGCTCATCTTTGCCATACTTAAAGCTCAAACCGAGTCCTATGGTTACTTCTTCTATCAGGGTGTACTCGAGGTGATGCCGGAAGGCTATGGTTTTCTTCGGAGCCTTGATTACAGCCTGTTGCCAAGCTCCAACGATATTTATGTCTCCCAGTCACAAATACGAAGATTCAACCTGATGACTGGAGACATTGTTGCCGGACAGGCAAGGCCACCTAAAGAAGGCGAGAAGTACTATGCTATGCTCAGAATCGAAGCAGTAAACAACGCCCCACCAGAGCTTTCAAAGGAGAGGGTTGGATTTGAGAATCTGACCCCTATATATCCTGATCAACAGTACATCCTCGAAACCGAAAGAGATATCTACAGCACGAGGATAATCGATCTTTTTGCCCCGATTGGCAAAGGGCAACGAGGTTTGATAGTTGCTCCTCCAAAAGCTGGTAAGACCTGGCTTTTGAAAGATATTGCCAACGGGATAGCCGCCAATCATCCCGATACGTATCGAATTGTGTTGCTGATCGATGAACGCCCCGAAGAAGTGACGGACATCAGGCGTTCGGTGGATGCCACAGTGATAGCTGCTCCGTTTGATCTTCCCGCCGATAAGCAGATAAAAGTTGCTGAAATGGCTCTTGAACATGCGAAAAGATTGGTGGAATTTGGTTATGATGTTGTTATTCTTCTTGATAGCATCACGAGGCTTGCGAGGGCCTACAATATTTATGTACCGCCCAGTGGCAAATTGCTTTCTGGAGGGGTCGATCCCGCCGCCCTTTACAAACCCAAGCATTTCTTCGGTGCCGCCAGAAACATTGAAGAAGGTGGAAGTCTCACCATAGTGGCGACCGCTCTCGTTGACACGGGAAGTCGAATGGATGAAGTGATATTTGAAGAGTTTAAGGGGACTGGTAACATGGAACTCGTGCTTTCGCGTGATCTCGCTAACAAGCGTATCTTTCCAGCTATCAATCTCCAGCTTTCTGGAACGAGAAAAGAAGAACTTCTTCTTCCCGAGGATCATCTCAAAAAACTCTGGATCCTTCGCCGTATGCTTGCGAACCTGACAGAAGAAGAAGGTCTGAAACTCATACTGAGCAAGTTGAGAGAAACCGAATCTAACGATGACTTCCTCGCTCTCATAGATCTTGAGAAGGCCAGGACGGTTTAAGAGAGTCGATCCATGCCGTTTGATGGTGTCACTCTGAAAAAAATACTTTCACAACTTGAGTTTCTTCGTTCGGAAACTCTCAAGCAGGTTTACGCACCAGCAAAGTCGAGAATTTACCTGGTTTTCTCGCGTGGGTGCGTGGTTGCCAATGTGGAGCCAGGTATAGGAGTGCTCTACCTGCAGGACAGCCTTACCGAAGATATAGAGAGCATAACGCCTTTTGGTGTCCTTCTAAGAAAGAAATTGAAAGGTGCGCGATTGAATAAGGTGGAGCAAATAGAAACCGACAGGATCGTTGATTTTGTTTTTTCCAGGGTTGAACCTTCTCAGGAACTCGCCGAATATCGTCTGATATTTGAGTTGATGGGAAGAAACACCAACGTGATCCTCGTGAAAGACGGTCTGGTGGTGGATGCCTTAAGGCGTTCGGTTACTGATAAGAGAACGATACTTCCTGGGGCTCTTTTTGAATATTATCCTTCCGAGGGTCTGGATTTTTTCACTTCGGAAGATGTATGGCTTGAGAAGTTGAAAGAAAGTGATCTGCCTCTCGAAAAATCCTTGATGAAGGTGTTTACGGGTATTTCTCGATTACACGCACAGGAGATCGTTACAAGAAGCGGCCTGGATTTTCATATCCCATGCAAGCAGTTAGGGGCTAAGGAACTGGATAACCTTGTTAAGGCAATCGAAGAATTTCGAAGAGAGTTCGAATCCAGATCCGGCTTGTATCTTTATCAGAACCCTCCGGAGATATCGCCGGTCAAGTTGCTTGTGAGGAACGACAAACCGATGTATTTTGACAATCCCTCGGAGGCTGTGTCGAGATATCTAAAAGAACGGTTTGGGCACGTGAATGTTGAAGATTTGAGGAGCGCTTTGGCAAGAGCGGTAAGAGCCAGGCTCAAGAGTCGTTTTTCTCTTCTTGAGAAACTGGAGAAGGAACTCGAGGAGGCTGAACATCTGAATAAACTGAAAAAGCAGGCAGAGCTCATATTTGCGAATTCTTACCGTTTTACTCAGAAGCTTCCAGAGGTTCAGTTGTACGACTGGGAAACTCAGAGCTATATTAACATCAAACTCGATCCTTCCCTTACACCTGTGGAGAACGCGACGAAGATGATGCGTTCTTACTCGAAATTGAAGAGAAGGGTTGAAATTGTGAAAAGGCGTATAGAGGAAGTGAAACGCGAAGTAAATTACCTGGAGTCACTGATGACGTACGTGGAACTTGCTGAAAATGAAAGTGAATTGAAGGCGCTTAAAGAAGAGCTGGCGGATCAGGGTATTTTGAGAGCAAAAGATGTGAAGAAGAAAACGCACAGACCAGCGGTGTCTAATCCGGGAAAACGTTTTTCGTTTAAAGGTTTCACGATTATCGTGGGACGCAACAATAGAGAGAACGACAGATTGAGGAGAGAAGCGAACCCGGAAGACCTCTGGTTTCATGTACGTGGTGTACCTGGTGCACATGTGTTTTTGAAGGTTAACAGGAAGCCGCCGGAAGATGTTAAGCTCTTTGCCGCCCGGCTTGCTGCTACCTTCAGCCGTGCACGTTATGATAGAAAAGTGGAAGTTGATGTGGCGAAGGTCAGGCATCTGAGAAAACCACCCGGGACACCTCCGGGGTATGTGTTGTATGATAGTAAGGAAACCCTTATGGTAGAACCTCTGCCTCCTGAAGAGGTTAACAGTAACAAGGAGGGGTAGTTTGAAGCGCCTATCGATAGATGTGGGAACCCGTACAATAGTGGGTATATGCAGTGAGTTAGAAGATGGTAGATTGAGGGTATTAGAGGCTGTGACAATGGAACATGAAGAGCGCGCCATGCTTGATGGAGCGATTCACGATATAGACAAGGTTGCCAAAGTCGTGCGCAGAGTGAAGGAGAGTATAGAATCCAGGACAGGGGAGACGTTTGAAAGTGCCGATGTTGCTCTGGCTGGCCGCTTTCTTCAGACTGTGGTGGGTGAAGCGGTGTTAAGGTTCGATCGCCTGACTGAGATTACGGATCACCTTGTTAAACATCTTGAAGCCCTGGCAACCAGAGACGCTGTTTCGCGACTTAAGAGTGAAAGAGAGATGTACTGTGTGGGGTATTCTCCTCTTTTCTACACTATTGATGGCGAGTGGGTGAAAAATCCCGCTGGGCACAGAGTCAGTGAAGTATACGCTAAGGTCATGGCGACTTTTCTGCCGAGACAAACAGTAGATTCGATGGTATTAGCGTTGAAAAAGGCTGGACTCCATGTTGGCCATTTGACACTTGAACCGATTGCCGTTCTGGAACTGCTGGTACCTCAGGATCTTCGGCTTCTCAATCTTGTCATTCTTGATGTTGGAGCAGGTACGAGCGATATAGCGGTATCCCGTGATGGAATGGTTATAGGTTATGCTATGATTCCAAGCGCTGGTGATGAGATCACGGAAAAGATCTGCAAAGAGTATCTTCTCGACTTCCCAACGGCAGAGCTGGTGAAAAGAGAACTCGGAAAAAAAGAACTCATAATGGTTAAAGACGTTCTGGGTTTTGACGTTGAACTCAAGAGTACCGAAGTTTTGAGAACGATACGACCGGTTGTAGAGGAGATCGTTTCCGATGTGGCAGAGGAGATCGTTTCACTCAATGGCAAACCGCCGGCGGCCGTTCTGGTGGTGGGTGGTGGGGCGAAGGTACCTGGTTTCATCGAAGCCCTTTCCTCGATGCTCAACCTTCCTCAGAACAGGGTTTCTCTTCGCACTGTTGAAACCCTGAGTGCTGTCGAGGATCTTACGGGTAACCTGCAGGGATCGGAATACATCACCCCTGTGGCCATTGCGATGGCAGGACACAGCTCTGTGGGAGGCGTTTTCATATCCGTGACACTCAACGGAAAACCTGTCCAACTTCTACCTTTGGGTGAGAAACGAACAGTTCTGGATCTTCTTATACAGAACGGTTACAATCTCGGCGATTTCATAGCCCGACCGGCTCCCTCGATCGTTTATGAGCTGAATGGTGAAATGCGGATTCACAAAGGAAGTCGTGGAAAGGATGCCCCGGTTTATATAAATGGTAAGGAGGCTTCTCTCAGGAGTTTTGTGGAGCATGGGGATGAGATCGTTGTAGGTTCTCCAGAAGATGGAGAGATAAAGCCCTTGCGTATAAAAGATGTGGTTCCTCCGGTGGTGGTTGAATATGAAGGAAAAACCCGGGAGTTTTACCCTCCGGTTATGGTAAACGGATCTTCCGGGGATCCGGATATGGTGATAGAAGACTCTATGAAGATCGAGTATCCCAGAGTAATAAGAGTGAAAGATGTGCTGAAAGGCCTGCCTGGAAGCAGGATGGACGTTTGGATAGACGGCCAAAACGTTACGCTTGAGGTAGAGGAATATCATCCCGTTAATAAAGACGTTGAAGATGTTGTAGAGCCTGGAGAGCGTCTGGTGGTTGCTGTAAAGCGCAAAGAATGGCGTGTTAAAGATCTTGTGGAATTACCGGATGAGACAATTACGGTGGTTTTCAACGGAGAATCGGTAGAACTTCCGGTAACGAAAGTGGTGATATCAAGCAATGGAGATACCATCGATATGGATACTCCTGTGGAAGATGGTATGGTACTCGAAACGCGTTTGGAAAGGCGTTTGCCTTTGGTTGTTGATCTCTTAGCTCGTAGGACAATTGATCTGTCGAAGGTTAAAGATTACAGAATTTTAGTAAATGGTGAACCGGCGGAGTTTACGAAAACTCTAAACGATGGTGATGAGGTGATTTTTGAATATATGGAGAGTGTTTAAAACGGTGATAAAGGGACTTGGTATCGATATCGCCCGTGTGGATCGTTTTGACGAGCGTATGGTGAAGAGGTTTTTGACTCTGAAAGAAAAAGAGGAATACGATTCTATGACCAGCGAAAAAAGAAGGCGAGAGTATATCGCTGGTCGTTGGGCTATCAAAGAGGCTTTTGTGAAGGCGTTGGGTAAAGGTTTCGGAGCGATTTCACCTAAGGATATAGAAGTATTACATGACAAAAATGGGGCTCCAGTCGTGAGTTTTCGTGGTGAAAGCCTTAACGATAAATGTATGGTCTCCCTGTCTCATGACGGAGATTACGCTGTAGCTGTGGTGGTGCTTTTGAGCAACATAGAAATCCCCGTTAATTCACGGTGAGATAACTTTATCATGATAGAGTAAAAGCTGAGCGAAAAACTCAACGGTTTATCTAAAGGGAGGAGATCCTGTGGTTAGAAAGTTCAGAGTGAAAGTGGAAGGCAAGGTCTACGAAGTGGAAGTTGAAGAAGTTGAATCATCGAGACCGGCAGAGCCTTTACAAGCTACTCCACAGGTTCCACCGGTTTCCTCGGTACCTCCTGCTCCACCGGCACAGCCTGTGCAACCAAGGCAAACACCTCAACCCAGACAGGAAGCGACGGTGGCGAACACACCAGAAGGTGAACATATCGTGAAGGCCCCTATGCCTGGTCTGATAGTTCATGTGGATGTTGCCGAGGGAAACAGAGTTAATAAAGGTCAGCGATTGCTTGTGCTTGAAGCGATGAAGATGGAGAACGATATAATTGCAGATAAAGACGGAGTAGTTAAAGAGGTTCATGTCAAAAAAGGAGACAATGTTGAACTTGGACAGCCTTTGGTGACAATAGTTTGAAAGGCTATGAAAAGCACAAGGCGGGAGATTGGGTCCCGCCTTTTTGTTTTATATGCCGATGACTTTAACAACCACTCTCTTTCTCCTTTGACCATCGAACTCTGCATAGAAAATTTCTTCCCACGGGCCAAGATCGAGGTCACCGTTTGTAACGGGTATGATCACCTGATGATGTACAAGTATTCGCTTTAAATGGGCGTCTCCATTGGTTTCACCTGTGTTATGGTGTCTATAATCCTCTCTGTATGGTGCCAGCTTTTCAAGCCACTCCCAGATATCGTTCCACAATCCTGGTTCGTAATCGTTCACGATGATGCCGGCGGTTATGTGCATTGCCGAAACCAGACAGAATCCTTCTTTGATCTGACTGGCGCGTACGATTTCGCGTATCCTGTCAGTGATATGCACCAGTTCACGCCTGTTTTTGGTGTTGAACCACAGATATTCTGTGTATGAACGCATAACTCACAACCTCGCTTTCGTAGAAAGCGTTTAAACTTTTGCGTGAATGTTTTGGAGTATCTTTTCAAGTTCATCGCTCTTGAGAACATCTTCGATTTCTATCAGAGGTATGAGCTCACCGGTCTTTAGTTTTGCTACCTTTCTGGTACCAAATGCTCTATCGTCTATTTCATCTATAGATCGAGCGTTCACACCAACGATTCCCTCAACACGATCTACACCCAGAGCGAATTTTTTATCTTCCAGATGTACCACGATCATATTTGCGGATACTACATCTGTGGGGAAACCGTAACGCTTTCTCAAGTCAACAAGAGGAAGGACTTCATCTCTCAAACGAACAACCCCTTCAATATACAGCGAAGCGCCAGGAAGCTTTCTCGCTTTCAGAGTTTTGGCCACTTCTTCAACGTCCTCCACAAGCAAACCAAAGTCCTGATTGGCAAGCTTGAAGACCATTATTTGCACTTCATCCTGAGTTTCTTCCGCCCTTGTAGCATCTGACTTTGTGGAGAATTTGGTAACCCTTTCATCCACTAGTTTTTCAGGGTTAAGTATGGTTACGAGTCTTCCTTTGATGTCCGCCACAGCGAAGACCTTTTCTCCGAAATCACTCCGGATCTTAAGAGATCTTTCTGGAACACTTGTTATGCCTTCCACTTCGTCCACGGTGAAAGCCACCATTCCATTTCCGATCTCCACCAGAAGTAGAGAGGAGTTTTCAATAGAAGTAGAAGTTCCCAGGTCTAACATTTCAGATAGGTCCAGCAAAGGCATCAGATCTTCTCTGACACGTATCAGGCCTTTAACATAGTTCGGGACATCAGGTAAATGGGACGGATTCACAAACCTCGTGATTTCTCTTACCTGATCGGTTATGAACGCGTAGGAGTGTCCTTTGATCTTGAAAATGGTTATCAGTATTTCTGAGCTGGAATATATTTGAGTTTCCTCATGCTTTTCTATCGATTTTCCATGTTGAAAGATTCGATCCAGATCGATAACGGGTATAAGTCTTTCGTCTGGAAGGCGTAGAGTACCTTTGACATTGCCGGAACTGGTTTCTTCGTATTCCTGATCTGAAACGGTGAGCATTTCTTCTGTAGAGTCTACCAGGATACCTATCATTCGCTCGTTTTTTGAAAGCACGATCACTTCAGGGTCTTCGTTGTAAGCTCCTTCCAGTTTCAGATACTTTCTGAGATCCACGACGGGAATTGTATGGCCTCTCAAATCGCAGATCCATGGCACGTATTCAACAGCCGATGGAATTTTCGACAGTTTAGGATCGCTTACGACCTCTCTTACCATATCGAGATTAAGAGCGTACTTTTCTCCCGACATCATAAAAGTTATGAATTGCATCGTTTGTTAACCTCCTTAAGAAAGTTTGAGTTAATATACTGGTCAATTCAATCACAGGTGTTCTCAGCGTAAGATAAGGATTTGACCTAACTTGTTCTGTTTTTTCGCGTTGCTTTGTTAGAATAATACCATGGAACCTAATGAGAAAAGAAGATTGAAAGCGGCGGCTATAAGAACGTTGAAATTAATGCTTTTGATAGCTTTTCCCGTCATCGCAATGTGGAACTGGGTGGTAGCATTTGTCCTTTTG
>DPRG01000140.1 GCA_003538775.1 Thermotogae bacterium | reverse complement strand
AAGAGTAAGCAGTTGAAATCGCTGGTTGAGATCCTGAACAAATGATAAAAAGGGCGGCTTCGAAGCCGCCCTTTTTATTGCTCAGCTTTCGCGATACTCTTTTATCAGTTTATCAGTTTCGTATACCATTTCCTTCTGCTCATTCCAGTATTCTTCTGTAAGCTGTGCGTTGAGTTCCTCTACGGTTTTACCCTGCTGTTCTACCCATGTGTAGTACTTCAAGTTGTGCCAGCGCATCTTCATATCACGCGTACCCTCAAATATCCAGTCTGTTCCGGCCTTTAGAAAGATTCTCTCATGTCTGTTTTTTGCCTCACACAGGTCCATTTTTCCGTACTTTTCCGTTAGATCTTTCATTACCGAGTGATATCTATCTATGTTGTCAGTGGCAATGGTGAATACTAAGTCATCTTTGCCCAGACCATAGTATTTGACCATCTTTATGGCTCCTATGACGTTTGCAACACCACTAATACCAAAGATAGAGGCGATTTTTTCCACGTCCTCACCGGAAAGTCCAAGCTTGCTCATGTACTCTTTGCCGACCTCGTCAGTGAAAAGCTGAAGACCCTTTTTGCTGTCTACATCGTCTACCGCAACCACGGCGTCCATGTTTGTTACATGGTGTATCCAAGTCACGTGTTTATCACCTATTCCCTGTATGTCATGCCCGCCATATCCATTAAGGCTAAGCGTAGGACACTGGATGGGTTCCAGAGCCACCACCTTGGTATCAGGCGTTACTTCCTTTACCCTGTCGCCGCAGGCAATCGTGCCGGCAGAGCCCACACCCGCTACTATCGCGCTGATCTTTCCTCTCCCTATACCACGTTTAGCCAGTTCCTCGGCCGCTTCGAGCATGGTATTTCCTGTGACGAAGTAGTGAAATCGGTAATTACCGAATTCCGAAAATTGGTTCAGTATCCTTATCTTCTCGGGGTTTTGCGCGTAAAGCTCTTTGGATTTATCGTAGATTTCCTTAACGTTCGATTCACACCCGGGTGTTGCGATAACCTTTGCACCATAGCTCCTGATTATTTCGAATCGCTCCTGGCTCATCTCTTCTGGGAGGATAACGATCGAATCAAATCCCATTCTACATCCTACCCAGGCACCCCCGATGCCGTAGTTCCCAGTGGAAGGCCATATAAGTGTATGCACAAAGGGATCGACCTCATCTCTCACAACCTTTTCCACAAGAACCGAGTAGGTGGCACCGACCTTGTGGCTACCCGTTGGAAAGTCCTTAGCGAAGAAGACGACTATAGGGGTTTCCACGCCGGTTATAGCTTCTGGCAATACGTACATACGGATCTGGTCGTTCTCATCTCTCCAGCTTATGTTGAAGAGATTGATGGGGTCGAGAGGATCTTTTTCCTTCATCTCGATCGCCTTCTGGCGTATCTCAGAGGGGATTTTCCATGGATGAAGCATTTCCTCATAGGTGGGGCCGATGATCTTCTTTTGTTGAGACATTCTCCTGACCTCCTTTTTCATCTCTTGTATTTGGTAACATTCCTGAGAAAACTCCTTCTTTTTTCTTTGTCTTCCTGGGATTCGACTCCTTTAGGAGAAAATCCATCCACGACTCCCAAAACACCTCTGCCCTGCTCCGTTTGTATTACAACCACCTGAAGGGGGTTGGCCGTGGCGGCGAAGATTCTGCAAACCTCCTGAACGTTCTTCAGCTGGTTAAGGATGTTTATCGGATATCCTTCGCGTAAATAAATTACAAAGAGATGTCCGGCACCTATCTTCTGGGCTGATTCCACGGCCTTTTTAGTCAATTCCTCGTCGTTACCGTCGTATCTTATGAGACACGGCCCGCTGGCTTCATTGAAGGCGACTCCGAACTTCATCGAGGGATTAGTGGTAACGATTACTTCGTAGAGATCTTCCACCGTTTTTATAAAGTGAGACTGCCCAACTATTACATTACAACCCTCCGGAATTTCCACTTCCACCACTTCCAGACGATATTCGGGGTTACCAGACAAGTGGCCCACCTCCTTCGTTTGAACGTTTCCACCATTATACAATAAGAAGAACTCATTGTATAACTTAAAGCCCCGGCGGCACTCGTTTTGATCAATCGATCATTCGCGCTCTCAGTCGCAAGGGCTTTTGTAGCCCAAACATCGCCGTCCGGGGCTGATAATATTATACCACTTGCGGTCTAAAGTATAATTGTCCAAATACCGCTCACTTTTCTGGAAGTGGAGGAATCGACTATGATCGATTTTGCAAAGCTTATGAGTGATCTCGAGTTGATAGAAAAGCAAGAAGGGAAAGACATCAATCTTATGAGATCCACGATAAGCTCCATAGATGAAGTTATACTGAGGCTCCTTGAGAAAAGGATAGAAGTGGCCAGAAATATAGCACTTGAAAAGAAAAAGAGAAACGAAGCAATAGAGATAAAAGAAGTCGAGGAAGAAAAATTGAGAGTGATTCTTTCCATGACGGCAATGAATCCTCTTATTGTCAAAGAACTGTTCACGCTCATAATAAAACTCACCAAAGAAGAAGAGTACAAAGCCATTGGGGTTTCAAGAACGGTGGGTGTACTTGGTCCAAAGGGTAGTTTCAGCGAGGAAATGGGATTGAAACTCGTGGGTTCAAGAACTCCTCTCCGCTACTGCTCCACCACGGATGAGATCATAAAGCTCGTCGAGGCTGGCGAGGTTGATTACGGTATAGTCCCTATAGAAAATTCAACTAACGGAACGGTTCTCCCTGTGCTAGATGCGCTTTTGAGTCATGACGTGGAAGTTTTCGGTGAGTCAAAACTTGAGGTGAACCAATGTCTTGTTGCAAAGGAAAACCTACCTCTGAGTTCCATAAAGTACGTGTATTCACATCCACAAGCAGTGGCTCAATGCATGGGGTTTCTGAACAACTATCTTTCGAATGCTGAAATACGCTATACTTCGTCTACCAGCGATGCCGTTCGCCTTCTGGATAACAACTCAGCGGCGATAATGTCAGAAAACGGTGCGCGGCTTCACGGATTGTACGTTATCAGGAAGGGTATACAGGATCTTAAGCAAGACAATGTTACAAGGTTCTACATAATAAGGAGGCCCACCGGCAAAGTGTTCGGCAGGGTTACCTCGCTTTTCTTCGGTGTGGAGGATCGGCCGGGATCTCTTAAAGATGCGCTGGATGTTTTCTATAGAAAGGGATTCAATCTCAGAAAGCTCGAGTCACGTCCAGCAAAGACTGTGCTGGGAGATTACGTGTTTTTTGTAGAAGTGGAAGCCCCGCTGGGGCAGGAAGACCTCAAAGAACTTCGTGAAGTTACGGTCTTTTATAAAGTCATAGGCGTTTTTGACACGGTGGAACGGCTGGATGTGTACTGCTGAATCATTTCCCGATAAGTGTTTCGACCATTCTCCTGATCTTTGCCGGTACTTCTGAGGTCGGGTGTTCTCCTAATACCTTGACCAGAGCGCTACCTACAATAACGCCATCTGCAACTTCCCACACTGCCTTTACCTGCTTGGGTTCTGATATTCCAAACCCTACATAAAGGGGTTTTTCAACTATTTTTTTAACCTTTTTTATATGGTCGAGGAAGGGAAGATCCTTTCTTTCACCCGTAACACCAAAGCGTGATATGTAGTAAACAAAAGGTGCGTCCATTTCGTTTATTTGCTTTACCTCCTCTTCTTTCGTATTGGGAGCAACGAAAGGAATCAGAGGAAAATCCAGATCGACGTTTTTCATTTCCTTTAAAGGTAGATCGGGTATTATAAGACCCTTAACATGAAGATTCTTCAGCTTTCTGGTTAATCCCGGCTCTTTCAAACGGTATTGCAGAATAACATTGAGGTAGCTCATGATGTATAGATCGTATCGAACATCCAATTCAGATATTACGTTCATTACGTGTTCAAGTGTCACACCGTTTTTCAGAGCCACAGCATGAGCAGTTTGGATAATCGGACCGTCGGCGATGGGATCTGAAAAAGGCACCCCCAGCTCTACCGCTTTTATAGGAAGGGTGTTCAAAGTCTTCAAAACGTTGACAGTTGTTTCCAGATCTGGATATCCAGCGGGAATATAAGCAACGAAATCCTTCATAAAACTCTCCTCCGCACATAGGAATTCGTCAGGACGCTTTCGAGATCTTTATCGCCTCTCCCCGAAAGGTTTACAACGATCAAACTCGATTCCACTTTTTCGAGCTTTTTTAGGAAGGCAAGAGCATGGGCGCTTTCCAGGGCGGGTATAATTCCTTCCAGACGAGACAATTCCAGAAAGGCTTCCAGTGCTTCTTCGTCGGTTACAGCTTCGTATTTTACCCTACCCGTCTCCTTCCAGTACACATGTTCAGGTCCCACTCCCGGGTAGTCAAGACCGGCAGATACCGAATGGGTGTCAACAACCTGTCCCCATTCATTCTGGAGTACCATGGTTTTGCTGCCATGCAAATATCCCACTCTTCCCATCAATAAAGTAGCTGCATGTCTGCCGGTATCAAGACCTTCGCCTCCAGCTTCCACACCGATGAGTCTCACATCATTGTATTCAACGAATGAATAGAAAATGCCCGCAGCGTTACTTCCTCCACCCACACACGCAAGAATGTAGTCAGGAAGTCTTTTTTCGGTCGTCAATATCTGATCCTTTGTTTCTTCACCGATTATCTTCTGAAAGTTTCTCACAATAACAGGATATGGATACGGTCCAACGACAGATCCGATAACGTAATATGTGGTTTTCAAATTCGTTATCCAGTCTCTCAATGCTTCGTTTATGGCATCTTTTAGAGTTCGGCTACCTGCGTCCACCGGTACCACGTTAGCGCCAAGAAGTTTCATTCTTTCCACATTTGGTTTCTGGCGGTTCATATCCTCGCTACCCATGTATATAACGCACTCCATTCCAAAAAGCGCGGCTGCTGTTGCGGTAGCCACGCCATGCTGTCCGGCACCAGTTTCAGCTATGATCCTCCTTTTCCCCATTCGCTTTGCCAGCAAGATTTGACCGATAGCATTGTTTATCTTGTGAGCACCTGTGTGAAGGAGGTCCTCGCGTTTGAGATAGATTTTCGCTCCATATCTTTCACTGAGACGTTTAGCGAAATAGAGTGGCGTGGGGCGACCAGCGTAATTCTCTAGAAGGTTCCGGTACTCTTCCCAGAAAGAGTGGTCGTTCAAAACGCTGTTGTAAGCTTCTTCAAGTTCCTCAAGTGCGGGCATGAGTATTTCGGGGACAAACTGACCGCCATAGTTTCCAAAGTAACGCTTCATCTCTCACAACCCCTTTGCGTTTTCTACGAAGCTTCGCATCTTTTCAGGATCTTTCTTTCCCGGATGAATCTCCACTCCCGACGAAACATCAACGGCATAAGGTGCCAGAGTCGCCACCGCTTCTTTCACGTTCTGGGGATTGAGGCCACCAGAAAGAATGAAATACTTCAGGCGTGATGCAAATGGTTTCAACAGTAGCCAGTCAAAAGTTTTCCCGCTACCTCCATACTCCGGAACTTTAGTATCGAAGAGAGGCACTATACCCTGATAAGAGAAAAACGCTTCCACATCTTTCCCTTCGGCTATTCTGAAGGATTTTATGACCTCCACGAATCTTCCAAGATAGTCGCAAAGATGCGGAGGTTCGTCGCCGTGTAGCTGGACAGCTGTAAGGCCAACTTTTCTCACCGTTTCCAGTATTACGTCAGGTTCTTCATTTACAAAAACCCCTACTTTATAAACAAATGGAGGAAGTTGTGACGTGATCACTCTCGCCTGTGATGGTTCTATGAAACGTTTGCTCTTTTTGAAAAACACAAATCCCACGGCATCAGCACCAGCTTCCACTGCGTTTATCGCATCTTGAAGGTTTGTGATCCCGCATATTTTCACTCTGACCAATGTTTCAACTCCCTGAGAAAGGCTTCGGGATCTTCGGCTTTCATTAAAGAAGTACCGATCAGCACTGCATTGGCGAATTTTCTGATATCTTCCAGCTCCTGAGGATTCCGAATACCACTTTCCGCTATCACAAAGATATCTTCGGGCACAAGAGGTCTCAATCGCTTCAGGACGGATCTATCGATCTTGAAACTTGAGAGATCCCTTGTATTTATCCCTATGATCTTTGGGCTTATGACTTTAAAAACCTTCTCAAGATCCTCTTCAGAGTGAATTTCAACTATAGCATCCATTCCCAGATCGTCCGCCGTTTCATAAAGGTGTGCGATCGCTTCGCTTTCCAGAATTCTCGCGATTATCAATACGGCATCGGCGCCGTAAAAACACGCCCTGTGCACCTGTACGCTATCAAGATAGAAATCCTTTGCGATTATTGGAAGATCTGTTATATTTCTGGCTGTTGCCACGTATTCTATATGCCCATGAAAGAATTTTTCATCTGTGAGTATGCTTATTGCATCGGCATACCTGCTGTACAGATGAACATAATCTTCAAGTTTGGCTGATTTGTTGATGTTCCCCATTGATGGAGAAGCCTTCTTGAACTCAGCGATGATGGAAATCTTATTGATTTTAAGATTGTTACGTAGAGCTTTCTCTAAACGAAATGGCTTTTTCTTTCGTGTGGCTGTGAAACCATCTTTTTTGAACTCCTTTATTTCAAGGAGTTTGTGGGATATTATCTCATCGAGTCTGTTGATATTCCATTACCTCCTTGAGTTTTTCGAGAGCTCTACCGGAATGAATCAGGTGCAAAGCCTTTTCGACGCCCTCTGACACTGTTTTCACATCTCCCACAAGCCAGAACAGCATACCAGCGTTGAGAGCCACCGTTTCCGTCTGTGTTCTGTTCCCTCTTCCTGAAAGGACGGAACGCATCTGATAAAACGCTTCTTTGGGATCGTTCGCTCCTTTTATATCTTCTTTAATACCCTCATGAAGGCCGAGCTCTTTTGGCTCTATTTTCAAAGGTTTGATTTCATCTTTTGTTACCAGCAATGCTCTATTCTCGCCGCAAGTGGTGAGTTCGTCAGTGAAACCTCCTGAAAGCACGATGGATCTCTCGGTTCCAAGAAATTGAAGTGCCGATGCCAGTTTTGGAGCGTAATCGTAATTGAAAACCCCTACGATTTGGTAACGAACGCCCGCCGGATTTGTTATTGGTCCAAGTAAATTAAAAGCGGTTCTGATTTTTAACTGCCTTCGAGCAGGCATAACATATTTCATTGCTGGATGAAAGAGAGGAGCGAAAAGAAAAGCAAAACCTGTATCTTTCAGTTCTTTTTCCAGTTCTTCGTGGGTTTTGTTGAGTCTGTATCCTCCTGCTTCCAGCACATCTGCGCTACCAACCTTGCTGGAAACGGATCTGTTTCCATGCTTGGCGACTGGGATGCCTCCCGCGCTGACCACAAAAGCCGTCGTTGTTGATATGTTAAACGTCCCCGCTCCATCACCACCGGTTCCACATGTGTCGACTGTTTTTGATGAAGGTGATTTTATCTTTATCGACTTTTCCCGCATCACTTTTGCCATAGCACCAAGCTCTTCACCTGTTTCTCCTTTCATCTTCAAAGCTACCAGAAAAGCCGCGATCAAAATGTCTGAAACCTTCCCGGACATGATCATTTCCATCACACTCAGGGTTTCCTCGAGATTCAAATTCTGCCCTTCGGACAGTTTCTTGATAGCGACAATTACAGGATCTTCCTTCGGCCAGGAGGTATGTAAATGGGAAGTGTCAAATGCTTTCCGATCAATTCTTAGAAAGTTCTCTATGATCTTCTTGCCGGACTCTGTCAGAACCGATTCGGGATGGAACTGCACGCCGAAGACAGGATAATCTTTATGCTGGATGGCCATGATCTCCTCGTCTTCTTCGCTCCTTGCTATCACAACGAGTTCAGAAGGTAACGAAGCTTCGTCCACCACAAGAGAATGGTACCTTGTTGCGATCAAAGGGTTTTCCACATCTTCAAATATATGATTTTCCGAATGGAAGATCTTAGAAGTCTTTCCATGCATGATCTTTTTTGCATGTACGATCTTCGCACCAAATGCAAAACCTATAACCTGATGCCCCAGGCAGACACCAAGTATAGGTTTGTCTTTGAAAAAACTTTTCACAACTTCTACAGAAATTCCCGCATCTTCAGGTTTTCCGGGACCTGGAGAGATAATTATATGCGAGGGATCCACTTCTTTTATTTTCTCAAGAGTTATGGCGTCGTTTCTGTAAACCAGAACGCTGGAATCAGGTTCTACTTCCCCCACGTACTGGGCAATGTTGTATACGAAGGAGTCATAGTTGTCGATTATCAACACCTTTTTCATATTCATATCACGCCCCCCTGGATTTTCACGGCAAGCTCCAGGCTCTTAAAAAGAGCATTCAACTTATTCAGGGTTTCCATGTACTCCTTTTCCGGTATTGAGTCGTAAACTATGCCAGCACCAGCTTGCAACCAGCCTTCTTCGCCCTTGAAAAAGAAAGAGCGGATTGTGATCGCTGAATCGGTGTTGATGTTACCCTGTTCGTCCGGGAAAGAAAAATATCCAACAGCACCTGCATACGGACCTCTGGGTGAGGTTTCCAGTTCTTCTATGATTTCCATAGCTCTTACTTTTGGGGCACCTGTAACTGTACCAGCGGGAAAGGTAGCTTCAAATAAATCTACCGCAGTTCTATCCCTTCTCAGTTTTCCCGAAACATGAGAAACGAGATGCATGACATGGGAATATTTTTCTATCACCATCTGTTGCTCCACTTTCACGGTACCGTAGTCACAGACTCTTCCCAGGTCGTTCCTTCCAAGATCGACAAGCATAACGTGTTCGGCCCGTTCTTTCTCGTCTTCGAAAAGCTCTTTTTCAAACTTCAAGTCTTCTTCTGGAGTCACACCGCGTGGTCGAGTGCCAGCTATCGGTTTCAATGTCGCTATGCCGTTTTGAAGTTTCACCATGGTTTCAGGCGAAGAACCGAGAATCGTTATATTTCCAGATTTTAAGTAGAACATATAAGGAGATGGATTGATCATTCTGAGAGCTCTGTAGATAGAAAATGGATGGAGTGTGGTTTTGAAGTGAAAAGACTGAGACAAGACTATCTGAAAAGCTTCCCCATCTACGATATAACGTTTCGCTTTTTCGACCGCTCTGCAGAACTGCTCTCTTTGAAAGTTAGATACAGGTTCTGTGACTATTGATGTATCTGATGGATTTTTCTTCACGGGTTGTTTCATTCTTTCAGCAATCATTTCAGGGTCTTTGCTTATAACGTATATCTGACTCTTCAAGTGATCGAAGATTACAAGATGTATGGGAATGAAAAAGTGGAAAGTGGGAAAATCAGAGGTTCTTATTGAGATCTTTTCTATATACCTGGTGTAATCATATCCTACATAACCAACCGCGCCACCCGTGAAAGGAGGAAGATCTGTATTTCTCAATGCAAAGGTATAAGGTGCAAGCCACTTCAGTATGCAGGAAAGAGGTGTTCCCGTGTATTCGATTTCACCGCTTGAAGAGATCAGCTTACCATCAGGGTAAAGAGTGAGGAAATCTTTCATTCCAATACCAATAAAAGAGTATCTTCCAAAGCTGGACCCATGTTCAGTGCTTTCCAGCAGGAATGAATGCTCTTCATCCTGGGAAAGCTTTATAAAAGTCGAGACGGGTGTTTCCAGATCTGAGAGAAGTTTTAACATGTACATTTGAGAGTCCTCCTCAATATGCGTACAGTTTTCCATACGGTCTGTGAGTATAAGGTTCGAGCTTTAAAAATCTCTCTGAAAGAATCTCATCAGGTTCAGCCCCAAAAAACGAACAGAATTCATCTATATACGGTCTGATTTTCACCAGATCTTCCGGAGAAGCTTCCTCTGCTTTCACTTCCTTTCCCAGTTGGTAATCTTCGACTTCTCCTCTTATGTAAAGAGTTCCTCCATGCATCCCGGTACCCACGAAATTCCCCACCACGTTGCCTTCTTCGTCTTTTTCAAGACCAAGCACTATGAGAAGCCCCCCAGCCATGTATTCTCCAAGAAAATCTCTCACAAAGCCCCCTATTACCAGAACGGGCACACTATCACCGTAGGATTTCATGTGAATTCCGACTCTGTAGCCCGCATTTCCACGAACGTAAATCCTTCCTCCACGCATAGAATGCCCGATTATGTCTCCGCTATCACCGTGTACAACTATGATCCCATCATTGGCGGTGTTGCCTATTCCGTCCTGCGAGTTTGCGAAGACCTCTATTTTTCCGCCGTTCATGAACGCACCGAGGTCATTCCCTGGGGTCCCATAGATTCTGATAACAGCATCTTTAACACTGAGTCCAGCGCCGATATACCTCTGTCCACAAACGTCGTGAAGCTCTATCTCCTTCTCCCCGTTATCCAGCAACTCTCTAACGATGGCGTTGAGTTCTCTGTAATGAAGTCCTGAAGCATTCACTCTAACCATACCTTCAATTCTCCTTCCATGAGTTTCTTTCTGTATTCTTTTGGCAGATAAACGAGTCCAAAATCGTCACGCATGAGGTCGTCTTTAAACGATGAAACATCTACTTTCTGGAGAATCAAACCAGTATAAATGCCTGCACGATCGATGTCGCCCACAAAAACCGCTCCTACGAGTTTTCCGTCCTTTATAACAAGTTTCTTATAGACACTCCTTTTATCACTTTCATATTCAAGTATTTCCACATTTTCGACTTCTGCGCTGGTGTTTCCCACCGATATAGTGGCTACACCCGCGATTTCCACAGAGTTCATGGGTATTCCCCCTTGATAAGAAACGCGTTCTCCCGCCATGTTGTAACCGGCGACTTCACCTTCGGAGAACGCTACAGGCCAGATGGCTATGGTCGAACTTTTTCCCAAGCGAGGATCGTAAAACTCCGCACAATCGCCAGCAGCGAAAATATCCGTTATATTCGTTTCCATGTGTTCATTAACCACAACTCCTCGATTTACCCTTACCCCAGATTCTTTCAAGAAACCAACGTTGGGTTTTACACCTATTGCAATGATCAACAACTTCGTTTTGATCTCTCTGCCGCTTTTTAAGACTACTTTGGTGATCTTCTTTTTTCCCTTCACCTGTACGATCGTGTCGTTTGTATATACGTTACAACCTCTTTTTTGGAGAGCACTGGTTACAATCATTGAAGCCTTTTTGTCAAAGGTGTTGGAAAGGATTCTATCGGATAGTTCCACTATCGAAACCTTTAATCCAAGCTCCAGAAGCGCTTCAGTGGTTTTTAACCCGATCAATCCTCCCCCCAAAACCACCGCTTCTGTTACATCGTTATCTGTTATGTACTTTGCAACGTCTTTCGAGTCTTTCCACTGTGTGAACGTGAAAACGCCCTCCATTTCTGAGGGATTCAAACCTTCTATCTCCGGTACTATTGGCAGTCCACCTGTCGCGATGAGAAGTCTGTCATAGTTTATCGCTTCTCCGCTTTCCGTTATCACCAGTTTCTTTGCAGGATTCACTTCGATCACTTTAGTTGAGGTCATCACCGAGATGTTCCTTTCCTCGAAGTACCAGGGAGGACGGTAAAACATCCTATCTTCGTTTACCTTTCTTCCCAAAAAGTACGTGATCAGTGGTTTAGAATAGCCTGCAATTTCTTCGGATGTTAGCATCAATATCTCGTTCTCTTCATCGAGTCCCCTTATCTTCTCTGCAGCGGCTATCCCTGCAGGCCCTGTTCCGATGATCAAATACCTCATTATTCGTTCACCTCTGTCAAAACCAAAGCCTCATTGGGGCAGTTTTCAACACATGCAGGTAATTCACGATCCAGGCATAAGTCACATTTCGAAGCAACTTTATTACTGCCGGTTCCCCTTTTTATAACTCCATAAGGACATACCATTATGCACATCCAACAGCCGACGCACTTATCACGATCAACATAAACAGCCCCTGTTGAGCTGTCTCTGTGCATTGCACCAGTAATGCATGCGC
Source organism: Thermotogae bacterium (assembly GCA_003538775.1). Lineage (GTDB taxonomy): Bacteria > Thermotogota > Thermotogae > UBA12178 > UBA12178 > UBA12178. Next base: position 3,359 of record DPRG01000140.1, on the reverse strand, counting down.
GCACACATGAAGCTTCTTCACAGTGCCTGCATTGAACAGCGAAAGTCGTGTACTCTCTTTCTTCAACAATCACAGCCGGTGCTAATTCACCAAGTTCGTATCTGAAAACCCTAATCAGATTCTTCGATTGAGAATGAGCAGTCACACAGTATATCTCGCAGAGCCTGCATCCTATACAGTATTCCTCTTTTACAAGTATCTTCTTTCTCATACCTTTCACCATGCTTCACCTGCCGGTTTTATTCCGAGTATCTCCAATTCGTGTTCCTGGAGTCCGACACCTCTCAAAACATCTCTGTTTCCGCGCAAAGACTCTATGGCGTTGATTCCCATCCCTCCAAGTATCTCCTTGATCTCAAGAGCCCAAGCGCGAAGCAAATTTGCAGCCCTTCTTGCACCTATCTCAGGATTCAACCTTCGAACAAGTTTGGGGTCTTGTGTTGCGATACCCCAGTTGCATTTTCCCATGTAACACTTTTGACAAAGATGGCATCCCAGAGCTACAAGGGCCGCCGTCCCGATATAAACGGCATCAGCTCCCAGGGCAATGGCTTTGATCACGTCAGAGCTTTTTCTTATACCTCCAGCAACTATTATGGAAGCCAGATGCCGGATACCTTCATCCCTCAAGCGCTTGTCTACCACTGCAATGGCGAGTTCTATGGGAATACCCACGTTATCCCTTGTTACTTTTGGAGTTGCACCAGTACCACCCCTTATGCCGTCGATCACAACGAAATCCGCACCGGCTCTGACTATCCCTGACGCTATCGGAGCCACGTTGTGCACCGCGGCTATCTTCACCCCAACAGGCTTCTTATATCTGGTTGCTTCTTTGATGGCATAAATAAGCTGTCTCAGATCCTCAATAGAGTAGATGTCGTGATGTGGAGCCGGAGATATGGCATCAGTTCCAACCGGTATCATTCTGGTTTCCGATATGGGTTCCGTCACCTTTTCTCCGGGAAGATGCCCTCCTATACCTGGTTTAGCACCCTGCCCAATCTTTATTTCCACCGCGGCCCCAGCGTTCAGATAATCCACGTTAACCCCAAATCTGCCTGAAGCGCACTGTACTATCATGTTTTCTCCGAACTCTTTTAAGTCTTTATGAAGACCTCCCTCTCCTGTATTAAAGTACGTACCCACCGTTTGCGCTGCTTTCGCAAGAGATTTACTCGCATTCAGACTTATCGAACCGTAGGACATAGCAGAGAACATGATGGGAACCTCAAGTTTAAGCTGAGGGGCTATTTGCGTCTTTAGCGCGACACTTCCTTCTGATTCCTCCAGTTCGAGCGAGAGGGGTTTCTTTCCTATAAAAGTACGTATCTCCATAGGCTCCCTCAAAGGATCAATAGAAGGATTGGTAACCTGACTTGCATTGAGTACCATCCTGTCAAAGTATGTGAAATACGGTTTATCATTTCCCATGCTGGTGAGCAGTACCCCGCCAGTTTCCGCCTGCTTCATGATATCCGTTACTACTTCAGAAGTCCAGTGAGCATTCCATCTTATTGCAAGAGGATTGTGTTGAACAACAATGGCTTCTGTCGGGCAGATAGCTTCGCAAAAATGACAACCAACACATTTTCTGTTCTCTGTAAAAACCATGTTCTCTCTCTCATCGTAAAAGTTCGCTCCATAAGAACAGACTCTTACACAAGCCAGACATCTAATACACTTATAATCATCACGTTCCAGTACAAAATCAGCTGTTGACCGCCTTTTAGCCATATTTTCCCTCCGTACATCCGTCAATAAATCTTCTGAACTTCCGGTTCTCTGACCAGCTCACCAATAACGGGTTCCCCCGCCTTAGGCGACCACACTCTCTCTGGTTGAGGGCAGACCGTTCTTATAGCTGATTCTTCGGATGCGATGTAAAGGAAGTCTCCCATTGATGCGGCAACCAGAGGTCTGAGTTTCACCCTGTCGTTGAGCCCCATCATCATCTCGCTGTTCGCAACTATTATGGCGAAAGGGCCGTTTAAGAGCGCCCCGCCGTACACGGTTCTCAAAGCCGTGTAAACCTGTTTTTCTTCTGACGGCATTCTTTCTATCTCCTGCCACAGAGGTGCTGAGAAGATCTTTGCAGTCGTTCGGGGGCTGTACCCGAATCTTCTTACGAACAAGTCAACGAGATAGGCCACGACTTCGGTATCTGTGTAGAGAGTACATCTGTAGCCAAAAGATTCAAGAAATCGCCGGTTGGTCCCGTAGGAAGAGATTTCGCCGTTATGAACCACTGCCCAGTCCAAAAGACCAAATGGATGTGCTCCACCCCACCATCCTACACTATTGGTTGGGAATCTGTTGTGAGCAAGCCAGATGTAACCTTTGTATTCATCAAGACGGTAGAAATTTCCAATGTCTTCTGGATAACCGACACCTTTGAATATCCCCATGTTCTTGCCGCTGGACATTACAAAGGCGCCTTTAATGTGAGCGTTGATGTGCATTACGGTATCCACAACAAGATCTTCCTCTGATTCAAACGGAATAAGAGCTTCTTCTTTAGGTAAAAGAAAATAACGCCACAAAAGATGCCTTTCTTTTACTTCTTTCACTCTTCTCGTTGGTATGGCCTCGTCTTCGACTATCTCGAATCTCTCTCTGAGGAAATCCTCTGCTTCCTTCTTCTCAAGTGTTCCGTCGTAAAGCATGTGGAAAGCGTAGTACTCCTTAAGCTCTGGGTATATTCCATACGCGGCAAACCCTCCACCAAGACCATTGCCCCTCTCTCGCATGAGCGCGATGCTCTTTATTATGGTCTCGCCGCTGAAAAGTCTTCGTCTTTGATGCATAATTCCCACAACACCGCATCCTGAAGGTACTCTAAAATCCCTATCAGGAACCGGACTTTCTGTAAAATTAAAGTACAATACACCTCACCCCCTTACACCCGGTGGCGCGAAAGATCATATAGTTTTTGTCCGGTCCCCCTCTGAGCCTCTTCAAAGGAAAGAATCGAAGGTATTTTGGTAAGGATCGACTGCCAGAAAGCCCTGCGGAGACGATTGAAGGCACATTATTTGAGGAAGTTTATAACATAATGATTGTAGATTGTCAAGAGGTGGAGGGACTGATCTACCCCCAGTTTTTCGGGGAAGCTTGGTTTTTCAGCATGGATGGTAAGATAACGACAAGATAAAAGGACTCACCTGTGAGAATCATTAAAATAATCCCCTGGAAGATCATCTTCCAGGGGAGGGGAAAACCATGAAGAAAAGAATCAATCCCAGAAGAATTATACTCATTGTCAGGGACTTATTCAACCCTGTCCTTGGAAAACATGCTTTGAGGAACATGATCATCTCCATGATAGGGATAGCCCTCAGTCCCAGGATGAGGGTAAA
>DPRG01000069.1:357-28010 GCA_003538775.1 Thermotogae bacterium | reverse complement strand
TCGGCGCCTCGCAAGACTTAGAAGTCGAGATGTGTGATAAATGAGAGTAGAAAGAGACAAAAACATTTGGAGCTTGTGAAAGTCTTTTGTTTACAGGAGTCGACATAAAGAAAAAGAGTTTTTAAACATTCGTTTCGTCGATACTTGGAAGCAGGAAGACCTTTAACACTTTTAGTTTTTAGTTGTTTGGCGAATGGAGATCATTCGTAAGTTATGAGGCCTTTCATTATGAGTGTAGAGGGAAGTGTCTTTGGTTTTGTAACGATTTTTTTGTGTGTCTTCGATGCATGATAGAATCTCGATGCTACGGGGTGATTGTTATGAAAACCTTGATACTTGCAGCTGGGCTTGGAAAACGTATGAAATCGAAGAAGCCCAAGGTTTTGCATGAGATATTGAGAAAGCCCATGATCTTGTGGGTTATCGATACGGTGTCAAAGCTGGAAAATAACGCCGTTGGAGTTGTGCTTGGGCATCGCTGGCAAGAGGTTAAGGCGTTGCTGCCAGAGCATGTTGAGGTCTTTCTTCAAGAAGAGCAGCTTGGAACGGCTCATGCGGTAATGTGCGCTGGAGATTTCGTCAAAGGCGATCAGATCCTTGTCACATATGGAGATGTGCCTCTGGTCAAGTCTGAAACTCTGAAGAATCTATTAGCTCTTCATAGAAATTCAAAGGCTCAGGTGACTTTAATCACGGTAGAAATGGACGATCCCACCGGTTATGGAAGAATAGTCCGCGATGGTTCGGGAAATATACTGGGGATTGTCGAAGAAACGGATACGGATGAGAGAACAAGGAAGATTCGAGAGATCAATACAGGCATTGCCATATACGATGGGGACTTTCTGTATGAAGCGCTTAAAAAGATTTCGCCGGAAAATGCACAGGGTGAGTATTATCTGACGGATGTGGTTTCTTTTGCTGATAAGGGTAGAGTGGTAGCGCTGAAGTTGGAAGATCGGGATCAGGTAAGAGGTGTGAACGATCGTGTTCAACTGGCTGAGCTGGAAAGAATTGCTAAGGAGCGTATTTTAAGGGACTGGATGTTATTCGGGGTGAGTGTGGAGGATCCTGCAACCGTTTATATAGGTCCCGACGTTGTGATAGGAAGAGATACGATCATTCGTCCTATGACTATGATATATGGCAAAACGATGGTAGGAGAAGACTGTGAAGTGGGGCCATTTGCGTATATACAGGACTGCATTGTCTCGGATCGCGTGAAAATCGTTCGGTCTGAATGTTGGGGCGCTCATATCGAGAGTGGAGCAGTGATAGGGCCATTCGCAAGATTGAGAGAAGGGTCATTTATTTGTGAAGATGCACGGATTGGGAATTTCGTTGAGGTGAAAAAAAGTAAAGTCGGAAGGGGAAGTAAAGCTCAGCATCTAACCTACATTGGTGATGCTACCATTGGTGAGAATGTTAATATAGGCGCTGGAACTATTACATGTAATTACGATGGTTTCAAGAAACATCCCACGTTTATAGAAGATGGAGCATTTATTGGTAGCAACACCGCACTGGTAGCACCTGTAACTGTTGGTAAAGGGGCCATTGTTGCGGCGGGTTCGGTTATCACCGAAGACGTTCCAGATAACGCTCTGGCGATTGCCAGGGGCAGACAGGTGAACAAGCCTGATTGGGCTGAACACTTCAGGCGAGAAAGGGGTATGTCGCATGGAGCAGAGTAACGAACTGAAGATCTTCAGCGGCAATTCCAATCGTCCGCTTGCTGAAAGGATAGTGGAATACATTGGTACGCGGCTCGGAGATTGCGAGATTTCCCGTTTTGCTGACGGCGAGATAAATGTCAGAATTAACGAGACCGTGCGTGGCCACGATGTTTTTATTATCCAGTCCACTTCAACCCCTGTTAACGAGAATTTGATGGAGTTGCTCATAATGGTGGACGCTTTTAAACGCGCATCGGCAAGGTCCATAGCTGTGGTTGTGCCTTATTATGGTTATGCGCGTCAGGATAGAAAGGCACGAGGACGAGACCCAATCTCCGCTAAACTCGTGGCAAATTTGATAACGGTTGCAGGCGCTTCAAGGGTTTTGACAGTGGATCTTCACGCTGACCAGATTCAGGGATTCTTCGATATACCGGTGGATAACCTACTCAGTTTTCCCATATTCGCCAGACACTTTCTGGAGGTTGAAAAATTCGACCCGGAAGAGTGGATCGTGGTTTCCCCAGATGTTGGAGGGGTAAGACGTGCCAGACAGATCGCCGAAAGGATGAACATGCCACTGGCGATTCTTGACAAAAGAAGGCCAAGGGTTAACGAAGCCGAGATCGTGAACGTTATAGGTGATGTGGAAGGAAGGAACGTCATACTCTATGACGATATCATAGACACGGCGAGATCAATGGTGGAGGCGGCAAGGGCTTTAAAATCAAAAGGTGCAAATAAGATAATAGCCTGTGCGACCCATGGGGTTTTTTCACTCGACGCTCTCGAAAGGATAAGAGATTCGGATATAGAAGAGGTGTACATAAGCGACACCATTTACCATGAAAATCTTCCGGATTTTGTTAAGGTACTCTCGTTGGCGAGTTTGCTTGGCGAAGCGATAATGAGGATAAGGAAAAATCTTTCTGTGAGTATAATGTTTAGATGATAGAGGAGGCGAAAGAAGATGAAGGCATTTGTTCTTGAAGCTTACCACCGTGAAGAAATAAAAACATCCAGGGCAAAGAAGCTCAGAAGGCAGAACATGATACCAGCGGTGATGTACGGTCCAGACACCCAGCCTCGACCTCTGAAGGTACCGCTAACTCGTCTGGAGTCTGTTTTAAGTCACGCCACAGAGACAACACCCATAGTTTTGAACATCCTCCTTGATGATGGGAAAACAGAGTCGAAAAAGGTTTTCATTAAATCTATACAGCGTCATAAGGTAACCGACAGAATAATCCATGTAGACTTTTACGCACCGAGTGAGTCGCACAAGATGCACATCAACATACCTTTGAAATTCGTTGGACGTGCCAAAGGTGAAGAAAAAGGTGGCATTGTTGAGGTTTTCCATCACGAAGTCCCCTGCGAATTTCTCCCGAAGGATATAGTGGATTACATAGAAGTGGATGTTTCGAACGTTGATCTCAACGAGTCGCTTCATGTTAAGGACGTTGTGTTTCCTGAAGGTATAAAGCCTCTTCTCCATCCCGAAGATGTTATCCTGACGATCGTTGCACCGAGAGGACTTGAAGTGGAAGAGGCTGAACTGGAAGCAGCCGAAGCGGAAGAGGCCGAACCTGAAGTGCTGAGGAAGGGTAAAGCTGAGGAGGAAGAAGAGGAAGAGTGATGATAGATGGTTATAATCGGGCTCGGAAATCCGGGCCCGCGTTATCTTTTTACAAGACATAACGCGGGATTTCTTTACATCGATGCGCTATTGGAGCACTCGGAAGTTCTTGAAAGCGTCGATCATAAACTTTTTCAGGCATGGAGAGTGTTTTTTGAAGGCAAGGAGTTCCATGCTGTTAAGCCTTTAACGTACATGAACCTCTCGGGTGTGGCCCTGAGTGCTTTAAAGGACCTGTGGAATCTGGACAACGATTCTTTAATGGTGGTGTACGACGATTTCGATCTCCCTCTTGGAAGAATACGTTTAAGAAAGAAAGGTTCTGCTGGGCATCACAAAGGAATGCTCTCGATCCTCAACGTACTTCAAACGGATGAAGTGAAGCGTATACGTATAGGAATAGGACCAAAACCTCCCGGAGTGGATATGGCAGAATATGTGTTGAGTGAGTTCTCTGAGTCGGAGATGGAAATACTGGCGAAGGTTATGGATATAGCTCTGGAAGCTACCAGAGTCATTTTAAAAGAAGGATTTGACAAGGCCATGTCCATTTACAATTCGATAGAGGTGGTAACTGGATGAAGTGTTCTCTTTGTGGTGGTGACGCCACATTCGTTCAATACTTTATAAACGACGGGGTAGAGAAGAAGATAGCCTTTTGCAGGCATTGTTTCATGCAAATGGTGAAATATCAAAGCAGTTCTGTTCGCAAGTCGGGCATGGCTTTGCTTAAAGCCCATGCTCATATAGTTCAGGAAAGTCCCGCCGTGGTAAGGGGAAAGCTTATATCGGCAAGTTATCACGCACAAATCCTCGTTCCTCTGATACTCATCGAAACCCTCTTCGAGCCGGACGAGTTAACCCACCTGCGCGCAAAGCGCACAATCGCAGAGCGTGAGCTGTTCTATCTTGGTCTACGCTTCAACCGGGCGGTTCGTTCTCAGAGATTTGAAGAGGCCCAGCGATTGAAGGCGAAAATGAAGCGTCTGGAATCCTTCCTCAGGGGAGAATCTAAAGATTCTCTTCAGTGAGGGAGGTAATATCGCTTGTTCAAGCTTGTGAGTTCCTTTAAGCCTTCTGGTGATCAACCTCAAGCCATCGAAAAACTTACTGAGGGAATCCTCAAGGGATACAGATTTCAGACTCTTCTGGGGGTTACTGGTTCTGGCAAGACCTTCACAATGGCCAACGTCATCAAAAACGTACAGCGCCCCACGCTTGTCATCTCGCCGAATAAGGCTCTGGCAGCACAGCTCTATCGTGAGTTCAAGGAATTCTTCCCAGAGAATCGAGTGGAGTTTTTCATAAGTTACTACGATTACTATCAACCGGAAGCGTATCTGCCTGAAAAAGATGTCTACATAGAAAAAGATGCTGATATAAACGCCGTACTTCAGCGAATGCGCCTTTCCACTCTCAAGTCAGTACTTACTCGCAAGGATGTGATCGTGGTTGCGAGTGTTTCTTGCATCTATCCAACAGGCAGTCCAGAAGACTACCAGGGTTTGCGCATAACTCTGGAGGCTGGTCAGAGATACGACCGCACGAGGTTGTTCAGAGATCTCGTCGCGATTCTCTACTCGCGCGCGGAATCGAAAGAACCTGGAACTTTCCGCGCCCATGGAGAGGTTATAGAAGTTTTCCCACCCTATGACGAAGAAGGTATAAGACTTGAATTCTTCGATGATGAACTTGAAAGCATCAGCGCCTTCGATCCATTGACTGGTAGGGTCATTGACAGATACGACAGGGTTGTAATATATCCCGCAAACGAGTTCGTGACTACGAGAGAAAAGATCGAACGTGCCTGCCGTTCCATAGAACAAGAGCTTGAAGAGCGGTTGAGGGAGTTAAAGGATGCGGGTAAGTTGCTTGAAGCTCAACGACTGGAAATGCGTACCAGGCAGGATATGGAGCTTTTAAAAGAAATGGGACACTGTCCCGGTATAGAGAATTATTCGCGTCATTTTGAAGGAAGAGCTCCCGGTGAACCTCCTTGGACGCTTTTCGATTACTTTGGTGATGATCTTTTGATTTTCATAGACGAGTCTCATATAACCCTTCCTCAGCTGGCGGCTATGTACAGAGGTGATCATTCCAGGAAGAAGAATCTCGTGGAATACGGTTTCAGATTGCCTTCGGCCTATGACAATCGCCCTCTGAGATACGAAGAAGTTATGGACAGAATCAAACAGGCGATATTCGTTTCGGCAACACCGGGTGACACGGAGTTGAGACTTTCAAGTCAGGTCGTTGAACAGCTGATCCGTCCGACTGGTCTTGTCGATCCCGAAGTGGTTGTAAAGCCGACAGAGCATCAGGTAGACGATCTCATAGAGGAGCTTGGTAAGGTACGCACCAGAAACGAGAGGGCTCTTGTGGTAGTGCTGACGAAGAAGATGGCTGAAGATTTGAGCGAGTATTTGAAGGAACTCGGGTTCAGAGCTGCCTACATGCATTCTGAACTCAACGCCATTGAGAGAGTGGACGTGTTGAAGAAGTTGAGAAGCGGTGAGATCGAGGTTGTGGTGGGTGTTAACCTGTTGAGGGAAGGACTCGATTTGCCGGAGGTTTCTCTGGTAGCGATAATGGATGCTGATGTCGAAGGTTTTCTGAGATCTGAAACCACGTTGATTCAGACAATCGGAAGAGCGGCTCGAAATCTCAACGGCCGAGTGGTGCTTTATGCGGATAGAATAACCGGTTCGATGAAACGCGCAATCGACGAAACGAACAGACGAAGAAAACTTCAAATGGAATACAACGAAAAGCACGGCATAAAGCCCGAAACCATCAGGAAATCTCTTGAAACCATGGATATCTTCGCAGCTTTCAAGGAGGAAGAAGTCGAAGAGGAAATCAAGGCGTCGAAGTATGTGAAGAGCATACTCACTCTTAAAGATTCTCTTTCCCTTGAAGAGTACGACGCCATACTTGAAGAGGAAATGTACAGAGCGGCGAGTGAGCTGAGGTACGAAGACGCCGCAATGCTCAGGGACGAGCTTTTCAAGATAAGATCGAAAAAGGCGGAAAAGATAAAATGAACTGGTATCCGGGACACATAGAGAAAGCCAAAAAGCAAATGGCTCGCTTCTTGAAAGCCGTGGATGTAGTCGTTGAAGTTCTCGATGCAAGAGCCCCAGCTGCCAGCAGGGCATACGAGCATCAGAAACTCTTTGCTCAGAAGAAGCGTCTGGTGGTGCTTACCAAGAAAGATCTGGCTGATCCTGGAACCACAAGTGAATGGAAAAATGTGATTTCGAAAACTTTTCCCTGTATCGCCGTTTCTCCTCGGACAGATCGTCCTAACCTCTTCTTTCGTGTGGTTGAAAGGTTTTATCGGCCGCGTTTTGGAGAGTTGAGGTTGATGATCGCCGGCATTCCCAATGTGGGAAAATCAACGTTGATCAACTGGCTCGGAAGAAAAAGAGTGACACGAGTAGGTGCACTTCCAGGAATCACAAGAGGAGTCCAGTGGATTCGCCTCACACCATCTCTTCTGGTTCTCGACACTCCCGGTATCGTGTATCCCAAGGTATTCAACAGGTTGCTGGCGGCCAAGCTCATGCTGATAGGCTCCATAGATGTGGATAAAGTTGATCCCTGGGAGCTTTATGAAGAGCTTTCAGAACTTCTCTTACCCGTGATCGGTTCAAGGGAACTGTCAACTTTTCTCGAAGAATTTGGACGTTCGAGGGGGCTTGTTGTAAGGGGCGGTGAAGTGGATAAAGAAAGTGCTTTAAAAAGGTTGATTCGTGATTTTTCGGAAGGGAAATTTGGATCCATCTCCCTTGAAAGACCTCAGGAGAATCCCATTCAGTAGAAAATGACCTCATCTGGTGATCTGGCCACCGCACCCTCCACCTTGATTCTTGAAGAACCGCTGTTTATCGTCATAATGTTCTCTTCAGAGGCCGAGAGGATCTCTTCAGGTTTGAGGAGTCGCCTGTAAATCCTTTCCACCCTTTCGGGATGTTCAGCTACGCCCTTAATTACCTTTCGTGAAGAAAAATCGAAGAACGCAACACCCGATTCGGGAAGTTCTTCTCTCAGTGCGATAGTACACTTTCCATCGCTAACGATGCTCATACCGTTCCATTTAAGAGATTTGAAGGGAGCCACTCCGCGGGCGAATTTCAAGCTCAATTCACACAAAGTGGAATCTCTAAAACGCTCAAGATCCTCCGGAACCTCCATGAGGGTTACAGGAAAACCGAGGCTTTCCAACTCCATAAGAACCTTTTCCTCAGCACTTTCTCTTTCTTCTTCATCGGGTTTTTCTTCTTTCACGATTCCGAAGAGCTGGCGCTGGATCAAAAGGACCGGTTCAGTCAATCCTTCCAGGATCCTTCGAAGTTTCTTCAAAGCACCACTACGCGTGGAAATACGGGTGTCGAAAGCCCCGGCTTTTATGAGATTTTCCACAAGTTTAAGATGAATCCCCGCTCTATTCAGCTGATCAACCGCCTCTTCAAAATTCAAATCAGATCGGAATATGTCTGTGATATTCACCGCCAGCTGTGGTCCTATACCTCTGACACAGCTTACCGGTATTTCCACACCTTTCTCACCGTTTCGCTTTTCTCCGATCTTGAAGATTTTTAAACCGCTGAATCGCGCTTCGTTAACCGCTCTCCAGCATTTCCTTTCATTTCCTGCGTTGTATGCCAGATATATCTGGTAAAACAATTCCGGAGCATGGGCCTTAAGGTAGGCTGATAAATACGTGAGATGGGCGTAAGCGATGCTGTGAGACCTGTTGAATGCGTAGCCTGCAAAATTTTGAATCCAGTCAAAAAGCATTCGAGCCATACTTTCGGAGATACCCCGATTCACCGCACCTTCTATAAAGTGAGGTTTCAGTTCTTCAAGTAATTTCACATCTTTCTTTGCCATTGCACGCCTCAGAACGTCGGCGTCTTCTGGAGAAAATCCTGCGATTTTCATGGCGAGTTCCATGACCTGCTCCTGGTATATCAACGTACCGCGTGTTCTGGACAGGATTGGTTCGAGTGATGAATGAAGATACTCTGTTTTTACGTGTGTTCCATGACGAATGTATTCGTCCACCATTCCAGATTGAAGTGGTCCCGGACGATTGAGAGCTATGAGATCCGAAACTTCATTGAGGTTTTCTGGAGAGATGGATATGGACAGCTGGGTCGCCTGACGTGATTCGAGCTGGAAAATTCCCGTAGTGAGTCCCTGTGAAATCACGTGATAGGCCTTTGCATCGTTCATATGGATGTCATCAGAAGTAATCTTCGCACTTTCGGCAACATCTCTCAGAAAGGAGAGGGTTCGCAGTCCAAGGAGATCTATCTTTACCAGTCCAAAGTCCTCGAGATCCCCCATATCCATGAGTATTACTTCGTTCTCCTGATCTACAGGGGCGATTGTCCTTAGATCTTCCTTGGAGATGATCAGGCCGGCTGCGTGTGAGGACCTGTGATGAGGTAGTCCTAAAAGGAGTTTAAGGCTGCGAGAATCGATATTCAGTGGTTTTTTCAGAGATTTACCGAGACGTTTGAGCTCGCTTCTCAAGGCCTTTTCTCCGAGTGTTCCAAAGGTTAGAATATTCAGCACGGAAAACCTGCCGAACTTTTTCTTCAGGGCTTCTATTACTTCGTGTCTCTTCCTGTCTTCGACGTCTATGTCTATGTCGGGCAACTCTTTTCTTGCACGGTTCAGAAACCTTTCAAAGAGAAGCTCGTGCTCGACAGGATCCACCTTGGTTATGCCAAGGGTGTAGCACACCAGAGAGCCAACCGCAGAGCCTCGTCCAGGCCCCACCCACGCGTCAACTTCCCGACACGTTCTCACAACCTCCCGGATTGTTGCCACGTAATCCAGAATCCCTGCTATTTCCATTTCTTCCAGCTCATGACGCAGTCTCCTGAGGTAAACTTCGTCGAGTTTTCTTGCCACTTTGAGGGAATCTTTTGCTTCTTCTTCGATGTTTTTTCTGTCTGCGGAGACTGGAAATTCGTGTTCGATTTTCGGATGATAGTCCTTTACCGCGCTTTCAAGCTCTAAAAGGATATCGGGGTTAAAACCGTTTCTCAGCAGGAATTTGATGTATTCCGATGGTTCCGGGAGATGATAACCTTCTGGCATCTCCTTTGATTCCATAGATGAAAGGATCTCCAGAGCGCGTCTGTCTGGAGGCACAGGATAACGCACATGCCACACAGGTAGTGAGAGCCTTTCCAGATGTTTTGCACCCTGGGGTTTCAGCAGGTCGTTGAATACTTGGAAAAGCTCGAAGATTCCCGAAGTGTTCATCGCGACGAGAAGGTCATTTTCGAATGGAAGAGCGATGACGGGCTTGAGTTTTAATGCCTTGCATCTCTTTATGAACTTCATCCATCCCACGGGTTGTGTATCCACTATCATGACGGCTCTGTACCCCATTTGCGAAACTCTTTCCAGATTGTCCAGTTTGAAGACCGATGAATGAAGCTCGTATTCGCTATGGACACCGCATAGGATCGGAATCTTATCCAACCCTATCAGCTCCAGCTTCCCAGAAGTTCATAAAGGAACCAGTACACGCTTCTGACAAACAAGAATTTGTATCTGTGCGCACCGTTTCTCCTTCCTGCATCGTAAGCGGCTGGACCAATGTTATAGGCTTCCACAGCCGCCAGAATGTTACCCTGATACCGCTGTATGAGGTCTTCAAAATACAGCAATCCAAGAAGTAAATTGTTTTCGGGTTCCATCCAGTCCCCATCGATTTTGTAGCGTTTCGAAAGCCAGCGTGCCGTTTCGGGCATTAGTTGCATCAGGCCGTAGGCACCAGCCTTTGAAAGAGCGTTATCCTCGAAACGGCTTTCTACCCATATCAAAGCCTGCACGTCAAGAACGTGAGCGTGCTTGAGGTTTGGTGTTATCAGTTCTGTGTATTCGAGAGGGAAAAGCCTGTAGAAAACGTTTATGAGAATCAAAACCGTTAGCCAGAGTATCCCAGATCGCAAAATCACTCACCCACCAGCAATAGAACAACATCGTTGACGTTGGTTCCCGTTGGACCAGTTATTATAAGTGCGTTTGCGGCTTTCAAAGCGTTGTATGAATCGTTATTTTTGAGGAACTCTTCGGGTTTTTTCCCAGTTGATATGAGGATTTTTTCGTACGTTTCACCGTCCACTATACCGCCAGCCGCATCGGTAGGTCCATCGGTCCCGTCAGTTCCGACGGAGGCGAGGACAATGCCTTCCATTCCTTTTATTTCTATTGAAGCTGAGAGGGCGAGCTCCTGGTTCCTCCCTCCCTGTCCTGTTCCTGTTACCCTGACAACCGTTTCACCTCCACATATCACCGCTGCCGGTTTTTTCAGGGGCCGGTCGCTTGCTGATACCTCTCTTGCCACTGCTCCAAGGAATCGCCCTGCTTCTTTTGCCTCACACGTTAAGCTGGTCGTGAGCAACATAGAGTTGTACCCAAGTTCCTGTGCTTTCTTCAAGGCAGTTTCACACGCCAGTTCTATGCTCCCTACAACTTCCGTTTCAACGTTTTCGAGAGATTTCGGGGTTTCTTTTGAAAGGGCTGAACGTATTTTTTCTGTAATCTCTATACCGTATTTTTCGAGGACCTTAAAAGCCTCATCGGAAGTGCTGGAATCTGGAAATGCAGGACCCGAAGCCACGGTATCCAGTCTGTTCCCTATGACATCGGAGAGTACGAAGGTATGAACTCTTGCAGGATAGCACAACTGGGCAAATCGTCCGCCTTTGACTGCCGATAGGTGTTTTCTCACGGTGTTGAATTCCGAGATATCGGCTCCGGACTTCAAAAGCTTATCCGAGATCTGTATTATGTCAGAAAGAGTGAGTCCGGGAAGCGGTAATTCGAATAGAGCTGATCCCCCACCGGATACCAGAAAGATCACGTGGTCCTCTGGTCCAAGTTCTTTTACCATATCAATCACGCGTTCGGTGGCTTTGATGGAATTTTCATCGGGAAGCGGGTGTCCCGCTTCGTAGATCTCAAAACAGGGAATCTTACCTTCGCTGTGACCGTACTTTGTTATAACCACTCCTTTTTTAATGGCACCGTCCAGTACTTCGTACGCAACCTTCGCCATTTTCCAGGCTGCTTTTCCAATCGCTATGCATATCGTTTCAAGTGCTCCAAATCTCGCCCTGAATCTTTTCAATGCCGGTCCCAGAGTTTTATCTACCTGTGAGGATTCGATTGCGGAATTTATTATTTCCAGAGCGTCAGATCTCAGATCTCTTTTCAAAGCCATCCCTCCGGTGGTCAAAATGCGCAGCAAGCATCCCTTTCAGCATAGGCAATTCCTTTTTCTTCTAAAAAATGCCTGAGTTTTCGGGTGGGGTTGACGATCTCATCCAGGCCACATGAAACCGCCAGCTCCTGCAATCTATCTCGATAATTTCCCCGTGGTTGCATACATCCAAGCGCGATGTTCTTGTCGGGAAAGATCTTTCGCGCCGTGTTGAATATGAATTCCACATCCTCAAAACGCGGTGGCTCCGCCTTTTCATAACGCGTTCCGGGTGTGGGGATGAAGATTATGAAAATGAGTTTTTCGAATAGCAGATCACGAATGAGATTCAGTGCACTTTCTTCGTGTGACAACTTTCCAGCCATGAGCCCCACGGTTATGTGTATCGCGAGATTTCTGGTGTACTTTCTTAGAATTCGTGCTGACTCCAGAAAGTCGTCCGGTGTTTTATCCATTCCGTAAACTTCTCTTATCGTTTCTTCAGAGCCCACGAAGTCAAAGGAGACAGAATCGGCGATTTTACCAATCTTTTGCGCAAGGGAATCGTCAACCAAACCCGTGTGAAAATTGAAGTGGACATCCGGGTGCGTGTCTTTGAATCGTTTCAGTGTTTCGATCACCCCATCCAGGGGTATCTTACCACTTGCATCCAGGCCTCCACTTATCAGAAAATGCCTTCTGCCAGTAGCGTACCAGCTCTCGAGCTGGATGACGGGATTCATGTGATTGAGGTAGTGACGCCCACAATGAGCGCAGTTGAGAGCACACCAGCTACCGGTTACGCTTATAGAGACAACCTTTTTCGAATTGGTTAATCGGATTTTCCTGTCCAGAGTGACCACACTCCTGTGATGAAAAAGACAGTTACTCCACTCATCCAGAGACCGTTAAAGGTTCTCACCAGATGCACGAATATGGGGCCTTTGAAATGACAGAACGTGTTCACTATCGATACCATTCCCACCGTTGCGATGATCTCAAGAATGAACCCCCATCTTGCACTTCGGAGAGAAGGTTGCAGGTCCATGAGAAGTGCGGAAGCGAATCCAGCGAGTTCTTTCGTTCGAGGCCTTGCAAAAAACACTGCGTCCATAAGATCCCGAATCTTCAGCTCAAGGGTCGGAGCAAACCCGTAATTTCCGCTTCTCAACAGGTAGTACCCCGCCGCGATAAGGAGCGCGAAGAAAAGGATGATATCGCTTCGCTTGAATTTTCGCGGTCTTTCTTTCAACAAGGTTTTAAGTCCCACCAGAGCTGGAAGCGCGATGAGTGAGAGTTTAACACCTCTGAACTCCATTATTCCACCAATGTATTCGGGAGAAGAGAAGACGGCATTTGCTAATAAGGCAAGAAGGACGTACGAAAGATATCTCAGATACCATCTGGAATCTTTCAGTGCGCGATATAGAAACAAAGTGGCGAGAATTATCGAGATGGAATATCCCCAATTACCCAGCGGAATCAGAAGTGCTCCTACTATTATGTAGCCGATGTTTACGGAGGCGTAGATCCCAAGGATTCCCGTCCAGGCAAGAAACTTTAACAGTGCGGGAGGTTCCACGGCATGGAAAGTGGGAAAAGTGGAATAGTTTGCTCCCTCTTTTATAAGGGAATAGTAGGTGTTGAATGCGAGTTGATGATACGACAGTTTCCATCCTTCCGGAGGAGGCGGAAGGATTATGAAGTCAACACTTCTTTCTCTCACCGCCCGTATTAACCTCTGATTTAACGAAAATGGATCGTACCTGGCATACTCTTCAGGTTTTACAAGGTGGGCTCTTATGAAAGAAGAAATGGGGTATTTTCGCGCGATCTCTTTGAGTTTTTTCTCGTTTTCGTAGAACTCGAGTATGCCAATTTTTTTGCCTTTCTCAACGCCTTTTCTTACGATCGCTTCCAGCGTGCTTGTTTTGGTGGCTACAGGGATCAGAACTTTGGCGTCGCTGGTTATTTCAGACACTTCGTGTACGAACAACACATCTTTTCCCATAAGCAGAAAATCGATATTCACCACTCTTTCCTGGAGTGCTAATGCGACAGAAGAGTTCATTCTGTCCACATAGAAACGCCATGGCAGATAAAAAATGGCCAGGATAACACTCGCTGTGAGAAAGATTATTAACCCATACCTTCGAATCTTTTCTTTCAAAATCATGGAGGTTCCACCCTTATTTTTCTTCCGTCGGATGTTATCAAATACACAGGAAGATCCGAATGAACCAGTAACACGTTTTGTTCGATTATTTTCTGATCGCCGATATTCCATCCAGTCGAGGTAGAAGGATCACGCCATAACAGCCAGCCCACGCGTGTAGAAAAGACATTAAAACGCGGTCTTTCCCAGACATTTATTATCTTTGACCAGCGCGAAGCATTACCGTTCCCATCCACCGCTTCGATCAAAAGAAGATGTGTCCCATTTTCCAGAGTGAATCGAAGTTTTTTATCCAGAATCGCTATCTTTACACCGTCAATCCAGGCACGAATTTTTGCATTGATCTCATCTCTCGCGGTGATCGACGCGTTGAGCGTTCTATCTTTTATCATGAGATCGATACCGAGTTTTGGAGGGGTTCTGTCTACAACCTTGAGAACAGTGCGCTTTATGATGACATCTGTCCCTGAAAGGTCCACATCAACGACCACACTTGTTCCAGGCCAGCTTGGGCCGGGTCCTATGAGCTGGCCTTTGAGGTTCCTTGTGGTATCACCGTCAAGATCAATCGACATCGACTTGTTTTCTACAATGAGTCTGGGAGGTGGGGGAAAGTTTATATTGGTGGAGATACTCGCTTCGTAACCAAAACCGTCATATACTGCCGAGAATAGTTCGAAAGTACCCGTAGAGTGAGGTTCGATCAGATAGGTGAAGCTGCTCAGCGATGTTATCCGAATGGATGGAGTGGCGGTAAGCGTTGCCTCAACTATGTCGCCGTTATCCTCTGGTTTTAGGTTGACCAGAGCGGGGAAACCGTCATAACCTCCATAGACTTCCATCTTCAGGGTCGGTGGTCTGGGTGTCAAATCGAATTCGAAGGGCGGTGTTCTGTTTTCTGAAATAAGATCGAAACGCTTCACTGAAAACTCCCAGCTTTTCATGTCGAAGAGTGAAAGGTACTGTGCCACCGAGGCTCCATCCACGCTACCGTTGACGATGAGTCGGTTCTGTAAGAGCTGCAAAGGCCAGTGACCTATTATTACATCCTTTATCTTGCCTGAACGATATAGGTCTTCGAGAAGATCGAAGGATTCCCCCAGTATAACATCACCCTCATTCTTTCCAAGAACGATGCCGTTTTTCAGCACCATCATGGACTGGTTAACGTACTCCAGGTCGGGATGGAATATTTTTGGAGGAGTGTAGAGGTAATCTATCACACTCTGACAGGGCTTGATTGGTTTTGGAATTCTCACTTTAACCCACAGGGTTTCCTTCTCGGTTTTCACCGCCATGATGTTATCATAGGTGTTTATGTAAAGCGTTCCCTGAAAGGCGTTCAGAAGGATCGGAGTGATGACCAAAAGAACGATCATAACGGATCTTCTCATGAGCTATCACCGAGTTTTTTCAGAGTTTCCTCGAGGTCTTTCGAAAGAGGAGCGTGGAACTCAAAACGTTTTCCGTTACGGGGATCTACGAACGAAAGCTGTGAACAGTGGAGAAAGTAACGTTTGAGGCCGTAGTTTTTTTTGAACCATCTGTTTCTCGATCTGTCACCATAATGGTTGTCCCCCACCACGGGATGTCCTATCAGACTCAGGTGTCTTCTTATCTGATGTTTGCGTCCGGTTTTTATGTCCACCGACAGCAAGGACACATCGGCAGAAGAAAAGTAGTCGATTCTTTGATAAACCGTCAGGGCATCCTGACCGTTCAGCGGTTGTTCTATATATCCTTTTTCTTTCGTTTTGCCAAATACCAGAGTCGTATACCGCTTCTTCACTTCGCGTTTTTTAAGCAAAGAGGAGAGCAGTTTCGCACTTTCTTCGTTTTTGCACACCAAAAGCACTCCGGACGTGTGTTTATCAAGGCGATGCACGAGATAGGGCTTGAATCCTTTCTTCTGACCATAAAAAAGGAGTCCTTCTACCAAGGTAGGGGTTGTCGTGTTTTTTCCGGGGTGCACGGAGACTCCCGCTCGTTTTGCCAGTGCTATGTAATTTTCGTCTTCGTAAAGTATATCAAGATCCATAACCGCGGGTTTCATCTCTCTGGTATCGCTTCGTATCATATGATCCACATTTCCAGTGTAAGCCACGAAGACCTTATCACCAGGAGTAAGCCGGTAAGAAGGATCCTTCACACGTTTCTGGTTTACCCTGACCCATCCTTTTTTAAGAAGTTTATATATGGAAGCCAGCTTAAGCTGTGGATAATGCTTCCTGAGAAAACGATCCAATCGAGACTCTGTTTCGACTTCCAGTTCTTTGAAGATTTCGGAGCCTTTCATTCTATCCCTCCAGCAAGATTTTAACATCGTATACAGAAGAACACGCGTTTCTGAGTGATGGCTTTCAGGAATGTTAGAAGATCACATCTTCTCTGCTATCATTGAACGGGGTTCTTATGTGGTTGATCATGTGGTTAAAACCGTTTTAGGAGGTGGCAGTATGGAGGGATTCACTCTCGGAATAAACTACTGGTCGAGAAGCGGAGCGATCTTCATGTGGGAAGATGAATACTGGAACCCAGCTGTTATCGAAGATGAAGTGAAAGCCATGAAAAAAACTGGAATAGACCTTTGTCGTTCTTTCATCTTCCTGCCAACCTTTCTTCCCAGACCTTACACTCTCAGTCATAAGCACGTGGATCGGTTCAAAACCTTTCTTGAGATATGTGATCGTAACGGTTTGAAGACGGCGCCCACCTTTATCGTGGGACACATGTCTGGCGAGAACTGGGACATTCCATTTCGCGAGGGTCGGGACCTTTATGAGGATTCGTTCATGCTGAACCAGCAGGAATTTGTTATAACGCAGATCGTTTCGCAGATAAAGAATTATTCTTCTGTGTGGGGTTACATTATCACCAACGAGATGCCGCTGTATGGGGGTGTTTCGAGCCCTGAGAAGGTATATTCCTGGGCAAAAAGGCTCGTGCTGGCATTGAAATCGGTGGATCCGGATCACCCTGTTGGAATAGGGGATGGGAATTGGAACGTTCTCGGTGGGAACAACGGTTTCGAGATACAACGTGTTTCCCAGATAGTCGATTTCCTTGGACCGCACATGTATCTTTCGGAAACCGACGAATACAGGCACAGTATGTTGACTGAATTTATAATCACCGCGTTGAGACATTACGGCAGACCTGTGATCCTTGAGGAGTTTGGTGCCCCGTCTTCCCATGCGAGTGATGACAACATAGCACTTTATTATCGTGACGTTTTCCACAACGTGTTCTTCGCTGGTGGCAGTGGAGCGTGGGGATGGTGTCTCAACGATTTTGATTATTACGATCAGCCGCCTTATGTACATCACCCTTTTGAACTAAGATTTGGGATATTCCACAGTGACGGAAGCCCTAAGCCCGTGGTTTTTGAATTCAGGCGCTTTAAGACATTCCTTGAGGGTAAAGAGGGATTTCGCCCTGTAAAACCGGAAGCGGCTGTGTTGGTACCCAGCTGGTACAACCTGTCTTATCCTTTCGGCACGGTGAAGACAGAAGATATGAGAAGGCATGTTGTTCAGTCAATGGTACTGGCATCCAAAGCGGGTTTTTCTGTGGATGTGATCTTTGAACAGGATGAACCAGACTTTTCTCAGTACAAGCTTGTCATTCTTCCTTCGATGCAGCGCTATCTTGGAACTACCTGGGAATATCTTCTGGAGTACGCCAGAAATGGAGGAAACGTTTATTTAAGCTACTACGCTGGCGATCAGAATTTTCACTTTGGTCTATGGATTCACGATTTTGAAAAACTGACGGGCTGCCGACATGGTATGAAGTATGGTCTTCCGGACCCTCTGCCAAAAACGCTTTCACTTTCTTTCAATGGTGTGGACTGGAAACTCGAGAATCCCATCGACAATCTCTTTGAATCATCGTTTTTACCACTAACTTCTGTCGGTTCTGGGGTACGGGTGTACGAGTTGAACGATGGTTCGTTGAAGTTTATAGTTGTTCCAAAAGGTCATGGTCGAATCATCTTTTTGAATTTTCCCCTTGAGCATCTCCTGTCACGAGTTGCTTTTGTCAACATGAGAGATCGTTCGGAGATTATCTACAGTTTCATCGCCGATCTCGCGGGAGTGAAAACGTATTTCACAGACAATCCTGCGGTGCGGGTGCGGCGTATGGGATCACCGCATGGCGAGCACTTTTTCCTTCAGAACGTGTCCTGGAAAGAAGAAAGGGTTGGAAATCTGTTTTCCCCACAAGGAGAGAAAAGTGTTGATATAACTCTTGCGCCGAAGGAAGTGAGAGATATATCGGAAGTTGCTTTTTGAATTATGGGATTGGAGAGGATGTCACACCCTTTTTCCGCGTTGATAGAATATATTGGCGGCTAACAGTGAGAGGAAGTGAAATCCAGTGGCAGGATTGCTTCTTACCATAGCGATAAGAAACTTCTTCAAACGATTTAAATCCGTATTCGTTCTTATTCTTGGAGTTGGAGTACCGTCCATGCTGCTTGTGGGTGGGCTCGCATTGAACGATTCGATAAGCAAATGGATTGAAGGCAGTCTTTCGCAGAATTTTGGGACTGCCGATGCCTACGTGGAAAATCGAAGGAACAATCCTTTCTTTAAAGTCGCTATTGACACCCAAACTGTTGAAGCTATCAGATCGTTCGAAGGTGTACTGAGCGTTCTCCCGGTGTCTGAAACTATGGGAAGGATAAAGGCCGATGGAGAGTTTTTCGATTGTCTCATCGTAGGTGTTTCTTCTTATGATTTGAAGGAATTTGCGGAAACAGATGTGACACTTCCGTCAAAAGGTGCGCTTGTTTCCCGCGATCTTGCTGAACTTCTGAGCGTTGAGGTTGGAGATACTGTTGAAGTGAACATGGGCAGGGGAAGTGTGAGCTTTACGGTAACGCAGATAGGCGAGAAGGGGGTTCTCAATTTCAAAGGTGAGGCTCTTCAATACGCGGGTACCGTTTTCGTGAACATCGACGATTTTCAGGGAATGGGAGGATTTCCAACACGTGTTTATCTACACCTTTCGGGTACCCCACAGGAACACATCACGCTCGTTCAAAACATTAAAAGCGCTTTCGGGTTAAAGGGCGAAGCGATGAAGGCGGAACTTATTGAATCGCCGGCAAACAAAGCGCTGGGATATTTAACAATCGCCTTCAGCAGTTTTTCAATAGTCGCATCGTTGATACTCGTTTACATCTTCGCTCAGAGCTTCGTTGAGGAAAGAAACACCACAATGGCGACCCTCAGAATACTGGGTATGAAGGCGCATCATATTTCAATAGCGCTGATGCTGGAAGGTGTAACTTATTTACTTGTTTCTGGGTTTCTTGGAGGTTCTTTGGGAATTGCACTTGGCGGTTATCTGTTAGCGCGATTGAAATCCGCTTCTGGACTTCTCATGGCAGGAGGATTTCATACAGCCATCTCGAAACTGAGTTTTCATGTTTCGCCGCTTACTCTAATACTTGGAGCCTTCGGAGGGCTGGTGCTGCCAACGACGATCTTTCTGTTCAGAATCAGGAAGATTGCGAGTCTCCCTCCCGTGACCATGCTGCGGATGACGAGGGAGGATTCTCTGAGCCTTTATTCAAAGAAGTCAAGAAGGGTGCTTCTGGGTGTTATCCTGGTCACAGCGGCGGTGATAATGGTTTCAACGCGAGTGGATTTCTGGTTATTTGCCTTGTTGCTGGGTATAATCGGATTGCTGATCGTTGTTCCTTCAGCTCTCTTGAGCTTAGGAGCAGGTCTCTTTGTGATCATGGTGGTGATTTTTCGCCCCGTTTCTGCTGATTCTTCAAGTGTCTGGGTGATTCTTCAAAGAGGTGCCGCTTTCTTTCTGGGGAGCTGGTTGGTCTTTTTGTTCGTAATAACTCCCATCAGAAAGCTCTTTTCAAAGCTGGTTGTAAGAAGTTCCACAACTGCTTACCTTGCTCTTTCTTATGTTGAACGTAACAGACGCAACACTTTCGTAATAGCTTCCATGTTCAGTTTGATCATCTTTGTGATGATACTGGTTCTCGTGATGCCTTACAATATCGAACGCTTTGTGCGCGAGAAGTTGCAAACAGGACTTTTCGGGTATGATTTCATGATAATAACGAATCCGCTCAAACTGATATTTGGTAGTGGAGATCTTGATGTAGCAGAAGGATTGCAGAATCCCTCAAAGGTTTACGTGGCGGAAGTGGAAGGTGAACCTATAGCCTTTGTCGATGAAGCTTTCCTTGAACACGCTGTTGTACCTGTTGAAACCACTCCCGAATGGCGAAAGGAGATTCTCGAACCCGGCACTGTTGTCGTGGGGTATCTTCTTGAGGACGGAAACATCCCGGCGAAGGTGAGCGGAAGGTTACGCTCGCCTTTCAGGCTTGGAAAAAGCGTGAATGTAGATTTCAAGGTGATAGGTACCTTCGATGTGCGTCAGCTTATGGTACCGGTGCGTTACGTGGCTTCGGTAAAGAGTCTGCCAGAAGGCGTCAAGGCAATACCCGTACTACTTGGTAAAGTCGATTCCGAAAAGGCCGAAGCTGTCAAGGATTATTACAGGGAGCGCTTTGATTTTCCCGTGTACATAACGGAGGAAATGAACAGGGTGTTTTCCGGTATCGATCTGTTAATTCAGACAGCGGTTTCGCTCCTTTACTTTGGGCTTATAAGTGGATTCAGCGGCATTTCCTTTCACGCACTACGGAGCGTGGTTACAAGACGGAGGCTTGCCGGAACGCTTAGAGCCATCGGTATGTCGAGTAAGGATCTCGGGATATCCTTTGCTCTGGAAAACCTCATCGTGGCCACGATAGGAATTGCTGTAGGTGCTTTTGCGGGTTTTCTGGAATCACGGGATATCGTGCAGCTGGTGTTTTCACTCTTTCAATCGGGTACCTTCACGTTTCCGGCCTGGAACTTCCTTGGATTGATTCTGGCTGTTTACGTCATCATCGCTGTGGTGGTGGCTGTTCCGGTTTTGATGGCTGCAAAAACCAGTCCTGCTGAAGCTCTAAGAGCTCCTGAATGATGATAGGAGGGTTATCATGATAACAGTCAAAGATCTCTGGAAGGTTTATGGAAAAGGAGAAAAACGTGTGGAAGCTCTAAAAGGGGTAGATCTGACCGTAGAAGATGGCGAGTTTCTCGTGATACTCGGGCCTTCTGGTTCGGGGAAAACGACGCTTCTGAACTGTCTTTCAGGTGTGGACACACCCACCAGGGGTGAGATATTCTTCAACAATGTTGCCTTTCACAAGTTGAGTGAGGGAAAGAAGACGGAGTTCAGAGCCAGGCATATGGGATTTGTGTTTCAATTTTTTAACCTGGTACCTGTTCTCACGGCGCTGGAGAATGTGGAGCTACCACTTCGAATACTCGGTTTCAAGCACGAGGAGGTGAGAAGGAAGGCAGTGGAGATGCTTGAAAAAGTTGGACTTGTAGATAAACTCCATCGCTTTCCATCGGAGCTTTCGGGCGGTGAACAGCAGAGAGTGGCTATAGCAAGGGCTCTTGTTCACGAGCCGGATGTGGTCTGGGGTGATGAACCAACGGGTAATCTCGATTCCGAAACAGGATTGAGCGTTATAAAACTCCTTGAGGATATGAGGCTTCAGCATGGAACGACCCTCGTGATAGTTACACATGATGAACGTATCGCTGAGCGTGCTGACCGTGTTTTGACGATAAGAGATGGAAGGATAGTGAGGGAGGAGAAAAAGCTTGAAGCTTTCGAAGGTGGGAGTTTCAGGTGATATAGGATCGGTAATAGGGAGAGTAGCGGCAGACAAGGGAAAAGTTCTGCCTTCTCTGGTTGGGCGCGTTCTGTCGAGGCATCGAGGTTTTTTGGTGGTTGTGGTGAAAGATGAGTTGCTCGTTCTCGATGCTGAAGGCCTTCAGGATCTGAAAAGCGGTGATCTGGTCCGTATCTGGGATGAAGATATCAAAGAGCACTTGCCGAAGGATCATATAAACGCCCGCCTGATAACAAGCTTCAAGCTTGAACAGGCAAGTATCTCTCAAGAGGCTCTTTTAAAGCTTCTTTCGCTCGTTGATTCCTCAAGTCTTCCACGTCAAACGAAGGTGGCGATATTATCTGCTCTCGATACGAATATCCTGCTGGAAAAGGGTGATAACGCGTTCAAAAAGATTGGAGAAGAAATGAAAAGGTTGAACCAGGCTCTTTTGTTGGTGAAACCGTTTGGTATGCCACGGATTATTGTAGAAGATGTTTTTTCCACTTCAAAGACTTTGACGGAGAGCATCGTTCCGATAAAGGACCTTTCCACGGGCAGGGTTTTTTTAGCTCCCAGAGAATTTGCGAGTGATCTTTTACGCCATTTTTCCGCTTTTGAGGCTGTTAAAAATATTGAAACTGCCGAACTGTTTTCTTCAAGCGTGCCTGTGGGTGTGGAGTTACATGGCAAGGAATCTTTGAATGATTTTGTGGAGAGGGTTATCGATAGAGCCTTTCATGGACCTGGGAGAGTCAATTTTTTTCCAGGTTTTGCGGTGCTGGAGGACACGGGTAAAGTGTACTTATTCCATTTTCACAATATCGAGGATCAGCGTTCTGTTCTGGAAAAACTTCCGTTTTTCAGGAATGAAGCAGCCGAACTTAAAGATCATGGAAAATACACACTTGAAATGCCCACAGCAAGTAGAAACCTTTCTCTGAGTCTTATCGCTGATGAGGCTTTCATAAGAACAGAGCAGAGCTTTCTTTCTTTGCTTCAAAAGCATTTGAGTACGGAGCATTCCACACTTAACAGCAAGATCGCCGCACTTTTAGGCCGTTTGGTCGAGGAGGGGAATAAGCCTTTACACGCTTTTAAAATTCCCGGTGGATGGCTCTGGAGCTTTAAATCTACTTCCGGACATGTGTTCAGTGTTGAGATAAAAACCGTGGCACCTTTTGGAAGTGATAAAACTCCCCCTACCGCCAGATCCGGAAACTCTCCTTCTTTTCATGTTTCCTTCCAGTGGAGTGAAGGAATAGACCGGCGTGAAATTCAGGGAATAGTCAGAGAATTGCTCGTGTCTCATCTGATGAACGAAGATCCTGAAGGGAAGTTTTCCAGACAGAACGTGGAGGGGGACCAGATAGCCTGGGCCACGAATCTTCGAAGGGTGACCTTCACTGGAAGAGCTGGCTGGCAAAGGGTTGAATACGCTTTCAATGGTGGGAAGAAGGCCATCATAACTCTGCGTGGAGTCATCAACGGGAGTCTGGAAAAACTCAAGGGGTTTCCTTCTGTGCGTCCCGCTACGTGGTTTGTCTCACTTATAAAGAAAAGTTCGAGTTTTTACAGGCTTTTGCCAGCAGATTCTGTACCTTCGAGAGTTTTTAAACTCAGCCGCATGTTGAGGATGCCTGTTGCTTCTCTAAAGACACTTCGAGAGAGTTTTTATAAGCCTCTACGTATTTTCAATCTGTTGAAGGCTGCTCTTGATCTTGAGGATTCTCTTCAATCGGAAGGCAAGCAGGAGAAAGTTCTTCGAAGGTTATCGCGAGAATCAGCGGGTTTTGATAGGATTCGGAAAGGGGAAGAAGAACTCCAGGAGAGAATTCCTTCTCATGTTAAGGATGCCAGTGGTGAGCCGGTTAGAAGGGTGAGGGCATTGCTTGAGGAGTTTGCAAACCGTGCGAAGGCGAACGAACAGCGAACCTCGCCTGAAAGGCCGATTTTTTTCTTTGAGGGATATCTAATCGATGGAACGCGTTTTTTGAGTTATCCTGAGCTGGGTGTGAGAGAGCTGTGGATACATAAACAGCGAAAAGATGGGCATGGCACGGATAAATCGAGTGAGAGGTATACGGTTTTTGTAGACGTTGAATCATCGTCTTACGGAAGGGTAAAAGGGATGATAGATCTTCTGGATTCGAAACTGGATGTTACCATCGGTTTAGAACGTGGAATCGAGCAGGCTCGGAGTAAAGTTGGACTTTTAAAACAGCGTTTAATGGCTTTGTATGCTTTCGTCAGAATCCAGATAGTTCCATCCACATTGTTGGAACCGTCCCGTATATTCAAAAGGAGAGGAAGCTTCGATGTCTACGCGTGAGAGAAAGTTAAAAAAAGCGGCGGCTTTGAGATACGATCCGGAGAGTGACCTCGCTCCCAGAGTGGTCGCCAGCGGGGTGAATGAGATCGCCGAGCGTATCGTCGAGATAGCGAAAGATCAGGGGATACCGGTTGTGGAAAATCCCGATCTTGTTGAAAAACTCGTGAGACTTGAGATTTACAGCGAAATTCCACCAGAGCTTTATCAGGTTGTCGCGGAAGTGTTGGCGTTCGTTTACAGGTTAGGAGAGTACGGGCAATGAGGTTGATTGAAGAACTTCTGGCTGTCGCTCTTTATCTGGCTATTCCGTTCTCACTTTCTTCACTGCTGAGAAGATCTTTCAAGAGGCATGCAATTCTTGCAGTGGAGGTTATCCTTGGGTGTTATGGGTTATTCGTTTCTGTATGGTTCGAGATTCCGTGGTTCAGCACAAAGGTTCCCGCGGATGTTGTTTTGGTAATTGTTTTGACGCTTCTGGTAATAGTTTTTATTTTACGAAGGGTGCGGCAGAGTCTTCCATCGGGTTACATTCGTATCCCGGCGTTCGATATGTTTCTCATCAGTGCGGTTTTTGTTGGTCTGGCTGAAGAGCCGATCTTCAGAGGTATAATTCAGAATCTCATTCACAGATATCTTCCTTGGTCGATTTTAGGATTGCACTGGTCTACGGTGTTGACGGCTCTTGTGTTTACTTTTTTTCACGCCACCAACGTGCTTACTCGCTTTGAAAGCCGCATCGAATTTGCGCTGGCCTTTCCTGCCCGCTTTGTGATATCACTGCTTATAGGTTTTACCTATCAGAGGACAGGGGTTTTGATCGCTCCTGTGATATTCCACAACCTGCTGGATCTAGTGATATTCCTTTCTACGAGAAGACATTGAGTGAGGCTTATAGTGGTTCTATCAGTTCCACGTAGAACTTGAAACGATGCATTTTCAACTCCACGCCCATCAGGAGCCAATCACGAAAACGGTGCTTTTTGCTGGTAAAATAAGTTTTCAAATCAACGGTGAGCGTATCAAAAAGATTCCATTCTGTTTGAGAAAACAGAGGATAACCGGCTCGCACAGAAATTTCGAAGTTTTCAAACTTACCTCCAACTTTTATGCCAGCAAGGGTTTTTGCCATCCAGAAGGTTTCAGTGGAAATACTTTCCGGGACGTTCGATCGTTCGTGATCGATGTAAAGGCCCGCAGTAAAGGGATCATCGCGACCCAGCATATCCAAAGCGAAATGGAAGTCCAGCTGAATGAGGTTGATGGTGGATGCACCCTCTGTTATCTCTGCGTTCGGGTGATAGGATATATCCACAAGCATCTCGTCATCTTCCGGGTTGGCCCAGCCAATGCGTATTCCAAGTGAGAAGAGTTGTGGCATTTCTTCCGTTATGAAGAGGCTACCACCAATCACAAACCCCGAGTCCGCGATCACAAGAACACAGAGGAGTAAAAAAGCGGATGAAAAAACAATCTTTTTCAATGCGATCACTCCTCCACCATTTTTCTCACAAGTTCAAGTCTTTTCAGCGTTCTTTCGGGACCCAGCACACTTATCGTTTCAAAAAGACCTGGAGTCACCAACCTTCCGGTTACAGCGCCTCTCAAAAGCTGGAAAGCGAACTTTTTCGGCGTCCCTGCCTTTGAGGGGATTTCTCTGACCACAACTTCTACTCCTTCTACTGACCAATCATCGAGTTTTTTGAACATCTCCATAGAATGCGCGATCACCTCTGAAGCTTTTGGATTGCTCAGATATTTTTCTTTGTATTCTCCGTCGAAACTATCGGGATCGAGTTCGACAAAAAATGGCATGGAAAAGTCGGCCAGTTGTTCTAAGGTATTGACCTTTTCCTTGCATATGCTCACAACCCTTAAAGAATACTCACGGTCTTTTCTAACCGATTCAAGCAGGTAAGAGTTGCCAACATACTCAAGCCATTCTTCCAACGCTTTCAGAATCTCAGCGGCTGACTTTGAACGCAGGTGCTTTCCGTTTATCCATTCGAGTTTTTTGTGATCGAAGATGACGTTTTTGTTCGATATCTTCGATATCTCGAAGCTTGAAAGAGCCTCATCCAGTCCGAAAACCTCTTCTTCTCCCACACTCCATCCAAGAAGCGAAAGGTAGTTTATCAGGGCGCTGTTAAGGTACCCGTGATTTCGGAAGTATTCCACCGTGGAACCTCCGTGCCGCTTACTCAGTGGAGCCCTGTCGGGTCCCAGTATCAGAGGGAGATGTAAAAAAACAGGAGGTTCCCAGCCAAAAGCTTCATAGATGAGAAGTTGCTTGGGAGTGTTGGAGATGTGATCTTCACCTCTAAAAACATGAGTGATTTCCATTAGATGATCGTCGATCACCACAGCGAAGTTATATGTGGGGAAACCGTTTGATTTCATGATCACAAAATCTTCCAAGGTGTTGTTTTCGAAAACCAGTTCACCTTTCAAGAGGTCGTTGAAGCGTGTCTCGCCTTCTTTTGGCACTTTGAATTTGACTGTTACGGGATGGTCTCTGAGAATGTGATCTTCGGGATATTCTTCTGTTGCGAAGAGTTCTTTTTCCTTGTCATCCCGGTCATAGACAACGTAGTATGCTTTACCCATTTCTACGAGCCTTCTTGCGTGCGCGCTGTAAAGTCCCAGTTTCACACGTTCGCTCTGTCTGTATGGACCGTAAAGCCCACCTTTGTCTGGTCCTTCGTCCCACTCGAGTCCACACCAGCGCATTGCTTCCATTATAGAGCGTTCGTAAGCTTCGTCCGATCTTTCGAGATCGGTGTCTTCTATTCTCAATATGAATTTGCCACCGTTTTTCCTTGCGAAGAGCCAGTTGAACAGCGCTGTTCTCAAGCCTCCCACGTGCAGCTCGCCGGTTGGACTGGGTGCGAATCTAACCCTTACCACTTGCTGGTCACCTCCCACGGTCGTCCTGAGATTATTCCCATCGCCTCTTCAACTGTCCAGGCCTGAAAAACTTCCACTTTCCTTCTGTTGTCGAGGAATCGTCTGTCTATTAAGACGTCCACTATTCTGTCAGTCCATCCTCCTGAACCTCTCATGAGGATGATCGGAATAGCGTAGGCATACGCGCCCAGGATCTCGATGGCCGTACCTATCTCACCACCAACAGCGATGAGGACATCCACGTTTTTAAGCATTATGAAAGAGCGCATCTGAAAATCCAGGCCAGTGGAAATTGCCAGAGAAAGGTATTCGTTGCCCTTATCTTCGAAAGGAAGGATGCCAACGACATGCCCTCCCGCTCTGGCAGCTGCTTTGCTGACCAGCTCCATCACACCATCTCTTCCACCGTTTACGAGAATGTGCCCTTCTCTCGCAATGGCTGTTCCAAGCTCTTCACAGAGGTCCTTGATATCGGAAACGGGTGGTTGGTTGATAGGACCTGAATAGCCTGCAACTCCTATTTTCATTTTCAAGGTTCATCCCTCCCGCCGAATTTTAACACAACCTCACATATGATAAAAGCGCCGTCTCGTTTGAGACGGCGCTTCTTTGGCACGCCCGGAGGGACTCGAACCCCCAGCCTGCGATTTTGGAGACCGCCGCTCTGCCAATTGAGCTACGGGCGTGCGCCGAGTGAATTATAACACGAAAACGCCAACCCTTCAACTGTTCGAACGGCTTCTTCCATAGTTGGGTCTGTTCGAAAAATCAAGAAGCAGGAGCATTTTCGATTTTTCCAACGATTGATGGAAAAACTTATCCAATCTTATGTATCGCACTCATTTGTGCTCTCTCTCATCTGCAAAACGACTCACTCGGAATTAATTTCCTGTTTCAGCACTTTATTGAAACGATCTGATTAACGGCCCTGGAATCTCTTGTCTTTCTCCCCATCACATATCTCGGTTTCTAAGTCTTGCGA